>NZ_JAAKEF010000003.1:0-155736 GCF_011039055.1 Adlercreutzia sp. ZJ154 | reverse complement strand
TCAAGTCAGAATCCTACGCACTTTTTGCCTATATGAAAGTCGAGTGGTATCGACTTCAGAGGCATCTATTTGGTATCTGAACAGGGAAAACAGCATGAATTTTTACACCCTTTTCTGCCTATATGCCGAAGATTATTATTGACAGAATATACTTTATAGAGAATAATCATAACTAAGTATTATTCTTATTTATGGTGAAAGGAATCATTATGCAACTTTCCGCGCGTAACGTACTTAAAGGAACAATACAAAACATAGATGAGGGTGCTGTTAATGGTGTTGTAGCGATTGACATGAACGGACAAACCATCAAAGCTGACATAACCATGGACGCCATTAAATCAATGGGTCTGAAAACCGGAGAGCAAGCATATGCTGTCATAAAAGCAAGTTCTGTAATGTTTGCAGCGGGCAACGAGCGAATCAATAATCTTTCAGCGCGAAATCAGATTCATGGAACTATTGCAGACATTCAACAAGGCGCGGTTAATGGAATAATAACGTTAGAAATTGCTGATGGGGTATGCATTAAAGGATCTATTACTAATGAAGCCATCAAGCAATTAGATTTTAAGGCGGGCGAAAAAGCCCTAGCTGTCATTAAATCGACCGACGTTATGGTTGCGATTGACTAGCGAATTTTTACGCCAAGTTATTTCAGCTTTCTTCTCTTCTTCTTTGAGCCATGTTTGCTTAATTGCAAACATGGCTTTTTATTTTCAAGCGTTATAGCGTATGCAGCATCCACTATAACGCAGCGATTATTGCCTCTACTGAGTCTTTTGCATCACCTAGCAACATTTCAGTGTTTTCATTAAAGAACAGCGGATTTTGCACTCCCGCATAACCAGCATTGCCCATACTTCGCTTCGACACAACAACTGTGCCAGCCTCCCAAACATGCATAACGGGCATGCCTGCTATGGGCGAGTCGGGTTCTGTTTCAGCCGCAGGGTTCACGGTATCGTTCGCGCCAACCACAAGAGCTACATCCACATCGGCGAAATCGTCGTTTACTTCATCCATTTCGAAAACATTATCGTATGGAACTTTCGCCTCGGCTAAAAGCACATTCATGTGCCCCGGCATGCGTCCGGCAACCGGATGAATAGCAAACTTCACATCTATTCCGCGATCTATTAGCTTGCGTGTAAGGTCTGCCACAGGATATTGCGCCTGTGCCACCGCCATACCATAACCGGGAGCCACAACAACTTTTTTCGCATTCTTTAGCTGCTCAGCCACCTCTTCAGGCGTAATCTCGGTATAGTCGCCCATCTGCTGGTTCGAACCACCCGACGCAGGTGCCGAAGAATCGCCACCAAAACCGCCAAGAATAACAGATGCAAAAGAACGATTCATTCCCTGACACATTATGTAGGACAGATACGCACCAGATGACCCAACCAATGCGCCAGTAATTATTAGCAAGTCATTCCCAAGAGTGAAGCCAGCCATTGCCGCTGCCCAACCAGAATACGAGTTCAGCATAGAAACAACCACTGGCATATCGCCGCCGCCTATGGCGAGCACAAGATGCGCACCAAGCACAAGCGACACAACCGTTAGCAAACAAAGCGGCAACATTCCATCTTCAACACCGCGCGTATTAATAAACCACACAATAAGCACGATAGAAGCCACGACCATAGCCAAATTAATGAAATTACGCCCCGGAAGTGTAAGCGGTCTGCCTGACATTTTTGCCGATAGTTTCAAATAAGCAACTATAGAGCCAGTAAGAGTAACGGCACCTATAAATACCGCCAAGCCAACTTCGCCCATATGGAAAGCGTTTTCGTATCCAGCAGCACCGGGTTCCATAAAAAATGAATTAAAACCTACAAGTACAGCCGCCGCACCTACAAAAGAATGCAGCATAGCCACAAGCTCGGGCATGCCTGTCATCTTCACATGCAGCGCTTTCCAAACACCAATGCAAGCACCTATAGCTATAGCTACAAGAATAATAACTATTGTGCTGATAGCAACTTCTTCGCTTTGCGCTACCGCAACCACTATGGTTGCCACCAGCGCCAAAACCATACCTATTATTCCAAGTGTGTTGCCTCGCTGCGCAGTTTTTTGTTTCGATAAACCCGCCAGCGCCAGTATGAACAATAACGCCGCAAGAATGTAAGCTAACGATTGAAAGCGCACAAGCGCATCCCACATAGCAATGTTGAAGAATGTTATGCCCGATTCGCTTATAAGCATTATGTTTTCCATTATTTGTCAGAGCTCCTTTGAAACATCTTCAACATGCGATGCGATACCAAAAAACCGCCAAAGATGTTGATGGATGCTATGACCATGGCAATAAATGCAAGCACCGTAACAACTATATTACCTGTACCGGCAAGCAATATAGCGCCAACTATAATAATGCCGCTTATGGCGTTTGTAACCGACATAAGTGGAGTATGCAGCGAATGCGTAACAGCGGTTATAACGTAGAAACCAACCACTACTGCCAGCATAAACACTATGAAATGATTTGCCATATTAGCCGGAGCAACCGCTATAAGTAACACCGCCAAAACTCCGAGTAATATTTTCCACCATAGTTTCTTCCAACGCGGAGTGGGCACTACCTCTTCCTTAGCCGCAGCATTGGTCTGCATCTGCGCTTTCTGTATACCAGATGCAGCCGATACACTTACCGGAGGCGGTGGCCACATAGTTTTACCCTCACGCGTTAGCATCATGCCGCGTACAACTTCATCTTCTTCATTTAATTGAACGCATCCATCTTTGTTGGGAGTTATCAGCTTGAATAAGTTAACAACATTCTGCCCAAACATTTGCGATGCCTGCATAGGAAGGCGATTTGCCAAATTTGTATAGCCAATTATGGTGACACGATTCGGCGTGGTTACTACTTGGTCTACCTTGGTAAGCGCCGTGTTGCTGCCCTGCTCTGATGCCCCCATATCTACAATGACGGAACCGGGCTTCATAGCTAGTACAGCCTCTTCCGTAAGAAGCAAAGGTGATGGGCGCCCCGGAATTTGTGCCGTGGTAATTATAATGTCGCTTTTGGCAGCCTGCTCAGCGTATAAGCGCTGAGCTATGCTCTGCTCATCCTCTGACATTTCCTTGGCATAGCCATCGGTAGATTCTTGCTTTACCGGTATCTCGATAAATTCGCCACCGAGCGATTCTACTTGATCGAACACTTCCGGACGCACATCGGTAGCAGCCACCACAGCGCCCATAGAACTGGCTGTTCCTATAGCGGAAAGCCCCGCCACGCCTGCACCTATAACATACACGCGCGCTGGTGGCATTTTTCCAGCAGCAGTAACCTGACCCGGGAACAAACGACCAAACGCATCCGCCGCCTCTATAACAGCTTTGTAGCCCGCTATATTCATCATAGACGAAAGCACATCTAGCGACTGAGCACGCGAAATGCGCGGCACACAATCTAGCGCAAGTACGGTTATTCCCATATTAGAGAACTTATCCAACAACTGCGGATTTGCACGCGGGTTAACACGAGTTATCAGCAATCCCCCGCGCTTTATTTGCGCCAGCTGTTCATCGGGCGGCGTATTCATGCATACGACCACATCGGCACCCCATGCGCAAGCCTCATTTACAATTTGCGCACCCTGTTCTTCATATTGCTCGTCATAAAAATCTGCTTTTATGCCGGCATTGTGCTGAACCAGAACTTTATAGCCTAGCTTCAACAAACGCTCTATGTTATTCGGTGCCACACTTACACGTAATTGATATCCGTAAGGTTCTTTGGGAATACCAATAGTCATTTGCTTTTCAGACATTACATTATCTCCTGATTATCTAAATTCCCACATATGGTCTAGTGGTCCCGAGCCGCGCCCTAAATTCAGTTGCGCTCCAAGAGCACCCGCAACATACGCCTTTGCGCTACGTACAGCCTGCTCAACACTAAGCCCGTCTGCCAAACCACATGCTATAGCAGACGAAAGCGAACAACCCGTACCGTGCGTATTCGGATTATCGATACGTGCGCCACGCAACCATACGGCACTATCATCCGGCAAATACAACAAATCGTTAGCTTGGTCAGGCAAACTGGTTCCGTGCCCACCTTTTACTAACACCGCAGGTGCACGATTGCACGCATCCTGCACACGCCTAGTTATTTCAGCTGCTGCTAGGTGCATATCAGCTTCGCTATGTATGGACAGCTCAGCCAGCGCCGCAGCTTCAGGAATGTTTGGCGTTATCACGGCAGCCATAGGAAACACGTTGCTAACAAGCGCTTCTATGGCATCGCTTGCGATAAGAGCAGACCCGCTAGTAGCCACCATAACAGGATCTACCACAATGTTTTCAGCTTTGTTACGAACAAGCGAATCGGCAATAGCATATACAATTTCTACACTCGAAACCATACCTATCTTGACCGCATCGGGGCGTATGTCGCTAAACACAGCATCTATCTGCTTCGACACAAAAGCTGGATCTATATTTTCCACACCAAAAACGCCCGTAGTGTTTTGTGCAGTAAGTGCCGTTATTACACATTCGGCAAACATCATATGAGCGGCTATTGTCTTGATGTCAGCTTGAATGCCTGCGCCACCACTAGAATCGCTGCCCGCTATAGTAAGCACAACTTTCACAGATTTGTACTCTTTTTCTCTATAAGATTAATAATGTCGTCGGTATTAAGAAGTTTAGCGGCGTAGCACTTCTGCATATATTCCAAACCTTCAGCCTGTTCACCAACTAAAAAAGTTGCGGTAGCATCGGGCACCACAACAATATTAAAGTTGTTGAAATATGCATCAGCCGCTGTGTGTCGCACGCATATATTAGTGTCGAAGCCCACTAGTATAAGCGTACCCACCTCTAATTCGTCCAAAAGCAAACGAAGGCTTGTCTGGAAGAAAGCCGAATAGCGCCGTTTTTCAATTATGTAATCGGATTCGCACACATTAATTTGCGGCGACACTTGAGCCTCGGCGCTGCCCGCTATGCCATGTTCGCCCCACAATAAAAGTTCGCGATCTATTCCCGGAATGTGCGCATCATTTGTATATATGACTGGCATTTTCACATTATGCGCAGCATCAACCAGACGAGCGGTTTGTAAAGTTGGAGCCAGAAGCACATCGCTTAGCTGACCACTTTCCACATCACCTAATTCATCAATAACCACAAGCGCGCTAGATTTCAAATCTATCTCAAAGTCTGCACCTTTAGTATTGCTAGATTTGTCCAGCATAACAAGTCTCCCTCCTTTGAGCGCAAGATACGATTCTATCCCATTACAGCCCTAGGTCTACCACATTGTTTTCCATAAGTTGATTAACTGTTCTCATAGCGCACATTTTTCCGCACATGGTGCAAGTTCCTTCGTTCGTTGGAGGTGCACTTGCGAAGTATTCCTTAGCACGCACAGGATCAAGCGAAAGTTCAAACATTTCATCCCACGCCACGCGCCTTCTAGCGTCGCTCATTTTGTTATCGCGCACGCGCGCATCCTTAACACCCTTAGCTATATCAGCTGCATGTGCCGCAATTTTTGTAGCTACAAGCCCTTCGCGAACGTCGTTTTCGTCAGGCAAACGCAAATGCTCGGCGGGTGTTACGTAACACAAAAAGTCTGCACCACTAGCCGCTGCCACCGCCCCTCCTATAGCTGCGGTTATATGATCGTAGCCCGGTGCTATATCGCACACAAGCGGACCCAGCACATAAAACGGTGCATTGTGACAAAGGCGCTTTTCCATCTTCATATTAGCTTCTATCTCGTCTAGCGCCATATGGCCCGGCCCTTCTACCATAACCTGCACGCCTGCATCCCACGCACGCTTGGTTAGTTTGCCTATTTCTATAAGTTCGGCAATTTGGGCAGCATCACTAGCATCGTATGTGCTGCCGGGACGCATTGCATCTCCAATAGATATGGTTACGTCAAAGGAATGCAAAATGCTTAACACTTCATCGTAGTGTTCGTAAAACGGATTTTCGTTGCCTGTAGCTTCCATCCAAGCAAATATAAGCGAGCCACCCCGGCTAACAATGTTTGTAAGACGACCTGTTTCCTTAAATGAATCTATAACGCGCCGGTTCATGCCGGCATGAACCGTAACAAAATCTACCCCGTCTTCGGCATGCTTTCTTATAACATCTAGAAAATCTTGCGCGGTTATGTTTATAAGAGCCTTTTCAAGATATCCTATGGTGTCATACATTGGCACAGTACCTATCATGGCGCTAGAGCGCTCTACTAAACGTTTGCGAAAACTTTCCGTTTTGCCACTATTGGAAAGATCCATTATTGCATCGGCACCAAGAGAAAGGGCGACATCTACCTTCTTCCATTCTTGCACTTCATCTGCCATATCTCCCGATATACCCAAGTTCACATTTACTTTTGTGGAAAGAGGAATGCCACTACACAAACTACCCACGCCGCCAGCTTTTAGCGATGCGTGATGAATGTTTGCCGGAATGGCAATGCGTCCGCATGCCACCGCTTCGCGAATGTCGTCGGCGCAAAGATTTTCAGCAATGGCTACAGCCTGCATCTGCGGAGTAATAATTCCGGCGCGTGCAAAATCTATTTGCGTAATGCACTCTTGCGCCGCTCTTTGATGCGGCAAATTAGCAGTTGAAATAGCAGAATTGTTCATGGTTCTCCCTTCGCTGGCATTATCCAAACAGGTTCTGCGGGTCGGGCGATACGCGCCCCTCTCAGCCTGACCAAATCAAGCTCCCCAACTATTTGATTTCAACAAAATTATAGCCCACTGCACCAGCAAGCCTGCTAAGAAGCGGGAAGGCCTATAAGCCGGGTTCTGTCTAGGACGACCATTTATCTTGGATGCACGTCACCGTGCACCTCTAGCACGCTACCCGAACGCACGGCAGGCGAACCGTATAGCGTTCCTACTCGCGCTTGCTCCGGATGGGGTTTGCCAAGCCATATCGTTGCCGACATGCTGGTGCGCTCTTACCACACCGTTTCAGCTTTTCCCCTAATGCCTAGGCATCGGTTGGAGTCTTCTTTTCTGCGGCACTTTCCGTCGGGTTGCCCCGCCCAGCCGTTAGCTGGCATCCTCGCCTGAGGAGCCCGGACTTTCCTCACGCACAAGGCGCGCAGTCGTCTAGCCTTCCCGCGTCGTGGTATTCTAGCAAAATAATGAACAAACTGCTGAAGTAGAGAGGAATTAGCCAAGTGAAAACTTGCGCTTTAGTAGGAGCATCCGATTTCAACGCAGACCAATTCAAAATCATGGATGACGCGGGCGTATTCGACTATGTTATGGCAGTTGACGGCGGATTTTCACATTTGGAATCTATAGGACGCAAGCCCAACATGGCTATAGGAGATTTTGATTCGCTGGGTTATGTGCCGCGCGGTTTGCATGTAGTGCGCCATTCTGCCCACAAAGACGAATCCGACATGGAACTGGCTTTAATGCGTGCTAAATCCCAGCGGTTTGACACGATATACATATTCGGAGGACTGGGACGCAGGCTAGACCACACTCTAGCTAATTTGCAACTGTTCGCTAAATTCGCCGAACGCGATATATCGATTAGCGCCATCGGCGACGATTCGCTTGTAACATTTCTAGCAGGTCCCGATGTTTTAGAAGCTCCTGCACGCGAAAGCGGAACGGTATCTGTTTTCGCTATGAATGACAAGTGTTGCGGCGTATTTGAACGCGGACTAGAGTGGGAACTTGACGACTACACACTAGATAACCGTACATCGCTGGGCTTGTCTAACGAATTCAAAGGCGAAGCGATAATGATAGGTGTTGAACAGGGTACGCTAGCTGTTTTCCTGCCGCTTTAGGCGCTGTTTTAGCTTCTGAGCCGTCGGGCAAAAAGTGCGCTGCAGCATGCAAATGCAGCTACAGCGCACATACTAAGTTTTATGTTGCGATGCTTTCTGTAAGCAAGCGCTGCGCATGCTTGTTGCTTATATAGCCACCACCTCAGCCGCGGCATTGCCACCAGCTTCACTCGTCTGGGTGCGCATACGCCCAACTACAAGCGCAATTCCAAACACCGCCGCTGCAAACAGCAGCATAATTCCTATATCGCAGCCTATAGCCGCAAGCGTTGCATAGTCGGACGACCCTAGTTGGCACGCGCGACTAAGCGCATCGGTATACCAATACCCGGGTAGAAAATGTGCAATCATATTTACCTCGGGTGTCATAATATCCATAGGCACCCACGAGCCACCGAGGAAAGATAAAACCAAGCCCAATATATTTCCGACAGCATTCATAAGTGTCTCGCCCACATGCAGCTGACCCATCAAAAACGCTACACTAAGTGGTATTAGCGCAAATACGAACGGAACTATTGCCATCATAACCTTGCCAAGCGGAGGAACAGCAGCAAACGATTGAGGGAAACAAACAGCACCCAAAATATATGTTAATGCCCAGAAAATCATCATAACAACAAGGCATGCCAACATTGTTTGCGCACTATATCTGATATAGCTTATAGGTGAAGCTAAGTTGCGCCGTCTAACTTCCGCGCGGTTTAAAGTAACCAGCATCATGCCTACGCACACGATAATCCCCGCAAAGTAAACATACATGTCAAATTGCAGATAGAACATGAATTTGTCAGTCTCGGTCGTATCTGTTTCGCTTGGTATTATTTGCACATCGGCGTATACCCTAGATGCCTGCATAGCAAGTTCTATCAATTCGTTAACTGGTTTATCTGGCATAGCTGCGGCGTAAGCACTAAGCGAGGACAGGTATTCCGCTAAAGCAGCATCCACCAAAGCACCTTCCGCAGAATAATAGCTGTATATGCATTCCATTTCCGGCAGAGGTTCCGCATTTTTAGCAGCTTCCATAAATGCCTCGCCGTAACCATCGGGAATAATAAGGAGATAGCTGCATGTGTCCTTCGCCACCGCATCTTGTATTGCGAAGTCGCTATCCTCTATAGCAATTCTGTCGCCCTGTGTCGTCAGAAATTCGCATACCCCTTCTGATACCTGACTGCTATCGCGGTCTATAACAGCATAATCTACCTGATACTTTTCGTATTCATCCGTAGAAGCAGGACTCATAAGACTGCTTGCCATAAAAACAGCCATTAAACTTAGCCAAACGCCGTAAACAAGGAAATAAACCGGACGGCGCATAACTAATTTCATCGCACACTTAAAGACTTGCATAGCGTTGCCTCCCTAAGAAACGAGCGGCCACCAGAAAGAAAACCACTGCCATAATTGCAAGAATTGCCAAATGCTGCATACATGGAATTAACGTGTCGTAATACATAAGCGAAAACATTGCCTGTGACACCTGAACAGCTGGATTGATATACTGCGATGCCGGGAAAGCTACAGCAATGTCGTCGGCAAGCTGCATAGTAGGCTGTCCATATAACCCAGCAAAAAACGAAGCGAAGCAAACGATACCTGTCAATATGCCTGACTTAGCACCTATCGAAACTTTAGGAATGCTTCCTATGAGAGAGCCCAGAGCTGTTGCCATAAGCGATGAAGCCGCCAATACCGCAATGCAAGAAAGGTTGCGTGTGCCAAAATCGACACCTACTGCATAGCGCATAAACAAAAATGCCACAAGCAAGCAACAAAACGACATTAACCAGCTGGCAAGTATGCATCCAAAAAGCGACCGCACACGCGATGTGCCGCCCAAAGCACGCCTAGCCCCTAGTGCACTTGTGTTCGGCAAAAGCGCCCCAACAGCCACAAGACCTGCTTGCGCTCCAAACATAGATGCCATACCAAGAAGTGCAAAATAGTAACGCACCGATTCGCGTGGCGCGTTCTCGGTGACATCTATTTTCTCGGTAACATTAGCGCTAGCTATAAGACTTTCAATAAATGCCGGATCTGACATTAAAGCAGGATTGTCTTTCATTAAGCTAGTGATAATTTCGTTCTTATTGCAAAAAGAATCCATCAAAGTTACCAAAATAGATTGGTATACCTCTATCATGCTGGCTGAATTCGACCGATTTCCCCCCTGTAAATGGACCACAGGCAATCCTGCAGAATCTGCCGTAATGTAGCCTACGTAGGGGTCTTCAGCGTTCTCAGAATCGTTCAGTACATCTTTAGCCTGCTGCTCGTTTTCAACGCTGTAAACATCAAGTATCGCATCTTCTGAAGATATAGCGTCAATAAATTGTGGCAGAGCAACCGACTCTTCATATGCTGCATCCTCTACCACTACAGTGCGTATAGTGCTTCCCTCTGCAACATCATCTAAACCCTGAAACATCATCATAAAACAGCATGAAAGCACTATTGGAAACGCTAACCCCCAAACCAGTATCCCTTTATTTCTAAGAAGGGACAATAAAACATATTTGAATGTATTAGCCATTGCTTACCCACCTTAATCGCGAAGATCGCGACCAGTAATCTCTAGGAAAACGTCGTTTAATGTAGGGGGCTCAGCCCAAATGCGTCCGGGATGCGCGCCAAATGCGGTTAAGCATTCTAAGATGTCAGCTACATTGTGCTGCCCGCTATTGCAAACAATCCTTAGCGTTTTGCCTTCATACTCGGCACGCTGCACGCATTCCAAACCCTGCACCTTGGCGCGCGCAGCCTCTGGAAGATCGACAATATCCATCTCTATGCGCTCGCCTATGCCAGTCATAACTTTCAGCTGCGTGTTAGTACCTATGGCAAGCGTGCGACCCTTGTCCATAATCATTATGCGACTGCATATTTCTTCGACTTCTTCCATATAGTGGCTCGTATAAACCACAGTTGTGCCGGCTTTATTCATATCCAAAATTCCCTGCAGAATTGACGCACGGCTTTGCGGGTCTACCGCAACAGTGGGTTCATCGAAAAATGCCAATTCAGGCTTGTGAGCTATTCCGCATGCTATGTTTAGACGCCGAAGCAAGCCGCCAGACAGTTTTCGCGGACGAAATTTTGTGTAGTCCTGCAAGCCCGTGAATTCTATGGCATCGTCCACACATTCTTTTCGCCGCTTCGCATCGGAAACATACAAACCGCAAAAATAGTTTATATTTTCGCGAACATTCAACTCTTCAAACACAGCCACATTTTGAGGCACAATTCCTATACGCTTTTTTAAGTCGTAGCGTGTAGGGCTCATAGGCTCGTCAAACAGTTTTATTTCACCTTTGTCATATGTAAGCAATTGCAAGATGCAATTTATTGCTGTGGTTTTCCCGCTGCCATTCGGTCCTAACAATCCGAATACCTCACCCTGCTTTATTTCCATATTAAAATGGTCTAGCGCCAAGGTAGATCCGTATCGTTTCACTAGGTTCTTAACCTCTACAACATCCACATTCGCTCCTTCTTCCAAACTACAACACCGCATATTTTGAATATTGGACAAAAATAGCGGTAGTGATATTTGTCACTAACTAAGTTTGCGCAGGTCAAAGCGCTAAACATTACAATCGTCACAAGCAATTCAGGCGCTATAATTTTGTTATGGAAAGATTAGTTGACAGTTCGGTTATGTGGATAATTTGCTTTGCGTTCATGGGAGTAAGCGGAACAGGTGAATTTTCAATTGTTGGAGCACTAATATCTCTAGTTACTCTGTGTGCAGCCATAGTAATTAAAAATACTTATATCCGAGGCGCGGTGCTAATTTTATCGTGTGTCATTTGTGCAGCATGGGCACCAGCACTTCCCTTTCTGCCTGTCGTAGTAGGTCTTAGCATGTTTGAACACACGCCTGTTATACAGGCTGCTGGAATAATTGCTTGCGCTTTTGCCGCAATTAAGTTTGGCGCCACTCAAACTCTGCCATTGCTTGCCTTATGTGTGGCAAGCATTGTTTTAGCCATACGCACATCCCACGATTTTGCAGCTAAACGCGGTATGCGAATTTCGCGCGACGTTATGCGCGAACAGATGATTAACTTATCTGCGCGTAATTACACGATGGAAAAAGAGCTAGAGAAAATTCCCGCCGACTATACATGCGAAGAGAACAAAGTAGACCCGCTAGAAAACCTAACTGACAGAGAACGCCAAATTGCAACACTAGTAGCTGAAGGGATGGACAACCGCGAAATAGCGGAGCAGCTGTTCCTAAGCGAAGGCACAGTACGCAACAACATAAGTTCCATTTTGGCAAAAAAGCAGCTAAAGAATCGAACTCAACTAGCGGTGTTATGTCTTTCGAAATGAGTTATATGTAGGGAGAGGTCTAATGCCAGATTAGCATTAGACCCCAAATGTTTTAATCAACGTCTTCAAAGTCGTCTTCTACATCTCCAAAGCCAGAGAGGTCTTTCTCGTATGTGCTGGCAACAGGAGCTGCAGGAGTTGCGATATTTTCTGATTCGGGGGTAGTGTAGTTAACTG
Source organism: Adlercreutzia sp. ZJ154 (assembly GCF_011039055.1). Classification (NCBI taxonomy): domain Bacteria; kingdom Bacillati; phylum Actinomycetota; class Coriobacteriia; order Eggerthellales; family Eggerthellaceae; genus Adlercreutzia; species Adlercreutzia sp. ZJ154. Next base: position 143,405 of record NZ_JAAKEF010000003.1, on the reverse strand, counting down.
CAACATTTTCATCATAGACAACATCGATTTCACCCGCAGAAGGAATAGCCTCAATATCGTCATCATATCCTAAGTTGTTTAGCTTAGTAGTTGCATCGTCTATCATATCGCGCAGCATTTCAGCGTATTCAGTACGCGCATCTTCGCGATCATCTTCTAGCCTATGGATTGCATCTATAACTTCTTGCTTATCAGCGTTTGCACGCGCCAAAATGCGCTCCGCTTCGTCGCGCGCATCTTGCATAGTCTCAGAAGCCTGTGTGTTCGCCTTCACAATTATTTCGTCCGCAGAACGCTGCGCAATAATAAGCGCCTGCGAAATGGCGGCATCGTTTGCTTGCTTGTCAGCCAACTGGCGCTCTAGTTCGGCAATTATGTCGTCTTTCTCAGCTATTAAGCTAGCGTATTCAGAAGCATCAGCGCTGCTAACATCTCTGTCTTCCGCAGCTTCTACATCCTGATTAATAGAAGCCGAATGTTGAGCATCCTGAGCTTCAGCAAGCTGATCTTCTAATTCGATTATACGATCATTCAGAATGTCAATTTCATCTGCTACGTGCTCTAGGAATACATCGACCTCATCAACATCGTAGCCTTTTCGATCGATTGAAAAACTTTGGTTTTGAATGTCTTCCGAGGTGATTGCCATTTTTGTTTCCCTTCGCTGGATGAACTTAATATTCACCCTCTAAATTTATCCATGCGCTAGAACAGCCAATATAAAAGTACCTCAACTAATTGTAATGCAATAATCGCAACTATAGGCGAAATATCTATCATTCCCCCAATAGGAGGGATAAAACGCCGGAATAAGTCGAGATATGGATCGCATAATTTCCCAAGCGCGTTTTCAATGTCTGCCAAAACGCCACGCTTTGTAGGAATCCACGACATAAGCACGTACACAAAAATGATAAACGTATAAACATTAATAAGTTGTGCAATTATAAATGTGAGCATTATGCAAGCTCCTTTGCCCGCGCCATGGCGGCACGCACGCCGTCTTTCAGAGCACTTGAGAAGCCACCTTCCTGCATAGCAGCCAACGCCGCAAGCGTTGTACCGCCGGGAGAGCAAACCGAAACGCGAACTTGCTCAGGTGTCTGATTTGTTTTGCACATCATATCAAAAGTACCCAATCCGCTTTGAACAAGCAATGCGCAAGCTGTTTCGTAGGAAAGACCAGCATCTGCACCAGCAGCAGACAGAGCTTCTATCATTAAAGCAAAATATGCCGGCGCTGCCCCGCTAAGTGCACAAACAGCATTTATTTGGTCTTCTTCAACCTGCACGGCAAGACCAAGACAGTTGAACAAGTCGCACACCAAGCGCACATCTTCCGCAAACGCTGTTTGCCCAGCGGCTACTGCAGTAGCTCCTTTACCAACCTGTAAAGGCGTGTTCGGCATTGCGCGTACAACACGCACACCAGAGTTAAGTTTGCCCTCTATCGTAGAGGTGGTCACGCCTGCAGCTATACTTAAAACAAGCGGAACTTCCCCTTGCGATGACGCAAGTACTGCAGACAAGTTATCCAGCACTTCGCCTAGAATCTGCGGCTTCACGCCCAACATAATAATTGAGCAATCGGAAATATCATTCATATGACGCTGTACCCGCACGCCATAACGCTTCGCCAAATAGTCGCAACGTTCTTGCGTGTGCCCAACCACGACAAAATTTTGCTCAGAAAGAGCAGCAGCCGCACCAGATTCAGCCGCCAACCAGCCAGCCAATATGGCTTCGCCCATTTTGCCGCATCCGATTATGCAGATATTCATGCGTTCACAAATTCCTAGAGTATTCCCTGCGTATGTAAGCTAGTCTGTTCGCTTTCGGAAAGCCCGGGACCTACCGTTATAGAAAACACTTTGCTGCCGATGCATTCCACATTAGCGCCAAGCGCGCTTGCAACTCCAAATGAAAAATCAAGCAGCCGCTTCTCAAGGCTTTCAGGAGTAGATTTGAACACTAAAACTACAGCATCGCCCGCACGAAGCATGGAAGCCACTTCGGACACTTGCGAATATTCTGTTGGCTTTAAAATGCGCAAGCCACGATTAGCTGCATTCGATGCCGTAGAAGACGACAAAGCTGCATTGGCGCTGGCAGCTCCTATAACTCCCAAACGCGAAGAAGCGCCGGAATCTGACTTCTGCGAAGTAGACGAAAAAAGCGAATCTAAGCCATTCGCATGCCGCCTAGATGCTGCAGCTGAAACCTCGGCAGCCCCTTCAGGAGTCATAGAACGCGGAAGCGAAGAGTCCATCATTGTGCGCCCAACAACCGACCCGGTTGTACGGCTGCGTGAATAGTTTCTGGCTCTGCTGCTGTCGCGCACGTCAGAGTACGAAACCAAACGAGGTACAGAAGCGCCTACTTCACGTGTGGTTACAGTATTGCGGTTGCCATACCCACCATGTGGCGGAGTGTAGGCACCATCGTCATAGTCATCGTAATCGTCTTCGTAGTCATCTTCATATTCGTCGTATTCATCATATTCGTCGTAATCGGCATCAGTTTGTCTGTTACCAAACCCGAGCTTTTCTTTTATTCCGCCGAACATATCTCCCATATTCGCCATTTTTAAGCGTCCCCTTCACCGCTAGCAGCCGTTATGCGACCGCTTTATACGGATACAGATTCATCTAACAACATTACCTTATATTGCACTTTTTTATAAACATCACGCGAAATCATCACTAAATATGGCACGTCCTATACGGACAATGGTAGAACCTTCCTCTATAGCCACTTGCCAATCTTCGCTCATGCCCATTGAAAGTTCGCAGAAATCTTGTATGCGCTGTGTGTCCATTTTAGCCTTCGTGTTTTCAAATAACTCTCGTAGACCCGAAAAACAATGTCGCGCAACATCTAAATTGCCCTGTGGTGCCATAGTCATAAGACCTTTTATGCGCAAATTTGGAAGACCGGCACAAAATCGAACTAGGTCTGCCAATTCTTCAGGACTAACACCGCTTTTGCTTTGCTCTCCCGAAACGTTCACTTCCAATAAAACGCTTTGCACCTTGCCAATATTGGCAGCTGCATCGTTTATCTTTGCAGCATGTTTCTTCTCGTAAAGCGAGTGTATTAAATAAGCATTTTGGACTATTTTACCAATTTGGCGCGACTGAATATTTCCGATGAAGTGCCATTTCTCATTAGGAAATGCCTGCGCTTTTTGGACAAGCTGATCTGGACGATTCTCTCCAAATTGGTCGGCATTAGCTTCTATTGCTTGCTCTACCCCACTAAGTCCGACGGTTTTCGAAACAGCTAAAAGCGTAACGCTATCAGGCGCACGTCCAACACGCTCGCATTCGTGGCGCACCTGCGCAGCCACTTGCTTATATTGTTGTGCGATTCCCATTGTTGCTCCTAACAAACGCGCACGGCTATTGCCGAATGTCTTCCGCATTTTCCGCCAGATGCGCGATATGAAAAGTAATTTTGCGAATTACAAACTGTACATATACCGCAATTGACAATGCGTCGCGCGTCAACACCAATTGATTTTAAATCGAATTCGATGGCGTAAGATAAATTGACACAATCGGCACCCGATAGAACACTTTTGCCATATTGTTGAATGAATTGCTCCCGTACATCTTGACCTGTTTGGAAGCAACATGCGCCAATATGTGGACCTATATATACATTAATACTGCTAGCAATTTGAGTTATGTCGGGTTTAATTGTGGTATGCGCTTCTAAATCTATAAGCATTCGTACTGCTTTTACGGCAGTTTTAGCTATAACGCCGCGCCATCCTGCATGAGCTACTGCAAAATTTCCCGACGGAGCCACAGCTATAACCGAAACGCAATCGGCGAAACATAGAATCGGTGCAATATTACAAGCGCTTACCACTATGGCATCGGCACCTTTAGCTGCCTTCGCCCGCACACTATCAAGTTCACTTTCTGAATTAATGCGAACAACATTGCAACCATGAATCTGATTTAGGGTTACAGCGTGCGTATGTCCAGCGCCTAAAGCCTCTAGCGCTAATTCCCTATTCCTAGTTACAGCGGCAACATCATCACCAACATGTGAGCCTAGATTAAGAGTATCAAACGGAGGCACGCTTGTTCCACCTGCGCGCCCAGTAAACGCTATGCGCACACCACACGCACGGAAAAGCGCATCGTCAGTCAGAAACGAAATGCCCGACGATGCGCTTTCGCGCAGTTCGGGCATTTGGAGATAATTAGGTTGCATGTAAAAACCGACAACGCTAGCTTTGACGCCTTAGAAAATCGGGAATGTAGTCGTTATCGGTAAAGCGGCTACCGGAAGAATTGCTACCAAATGATGTCTGAGTTGCTGGTTGTACGACAGGAGCCGGCTCGGGAGATGCAAACATATCCTGCATGGCTGGGCGCGCCGAGAAATCCATTGAAGACTGTGCTGGAACATTTGAGAAACCGGTAGCAATAACGGTAATGCGAACTGCATCTTTCATCTCTGGATCAATTATCTGACCGTAGATAATGTTTGCGTTTTCATCAGCGCACATTTCTATAGTGCGTGCAGCATCCGACACTTCAGTAAGCGTTAGATCGGGACCACCAGCAATAGAGAACAGCACGCGGCTTGCTCCCTGAATAGATGCCTCAAGCAAGCTGGAATTTGTGGCTTGCTGTGCCGCATCGAGTGCGCGATTTTCGCCAGAGGAAAGACCGATGCCCATCATGGCGGTGCCGGCATCTTTCATAACGGTGCGAATATCTGCAAAGTCAAGGTTGATAAGACCCGGAATTGTAATTAGGTCGGTTACGCCCTGAATACCTTGACGCAGCGTATCATCAGCGATGCGGAACGCATCGACCATGGAAGTCTTCTTGTCTACAATTTCAAGCAAACGATCGTTTGGAATTATGATTAGCGTATCTACCTTACCAGCCAAAAGTTCGATACCCTGCTCAGCTTGGTTGCGACGCAAGCGCCCTTCAAAGCCAAACGGCTTAGTTACTATACCAACGGTAAGCGCACCAATTTCCTCGCGAGCAATTTCAGCCACAATAGGAGCAGCGCCTGTACCAGTTCCGCCACCTTCGCCGGCTGTAACAAAAACCATATCGGCTTCAGCTAGCGCCTCGCGTATTTCAGAGCGGCTTTCCTCTGCTGCCTGACATCCCACCTCAGGGTTCGCCCCGGCACCAAGACCGCGAGTAAGCTCTTCGCCAATGTGTATAGTTTTATCGGCATCTGACATAAGCAGTGCCTGTCTATCGGTGTTTACGGCGATAAATTCAACCCCGCGCACACCAGACTCGACCATTCGGTTAACTGCGTTAGTGCCGGCGCCACCGACGCCTACTACTTTGATGACCGCCAGATGATCGCTTGTGTAGTTCGGCATTTAGAATCCTCCAAGCTGCTGCGTTATAGTGCTGCGTTTTTTATTCGCGCACGCGCGCCCTGTGCGCACGGCATAAGTAATAAGAAATTGTACACCAAAGCGCACCTGATGCAATCATAAATACAAGTTATGAACGTAGTATGTTGTCGGTAAGAAGCATTCAGAGCAACCGAATGGGCTTTTATAGGTCTTCCTCATCACTAACAACTTCTAAATGCTCGTGTTCGCTTATGTCGCTAACTGGCTTCTCTAAACCCTCAATGGTTATTCCGTTTTTCTCGGCGTAATCCCAAAGTGCCGCATGAATAGCCTCTTCTGCCAAAAGCGAACAGTGAATTTTTACCGGCGGCAATCCGTCCAGCGCGTCCATAACAGCTTTATTTGTAACTTCAAGCGCCTGTTGCACAGTTTTACCTTTTATTAATTCGGTAGCCATACTAGAAGTAGCAATAGCAGCACCGCATCCAAAAGTCTTAAATTTCGCATCTCGTATAATGTTTTGATCGTCTATATCTAAATAGATGCGCATGATGTCGCCACAGACAGCGTTTCCAACAGTACCGCATCCGCTGCATCCTTCTATTTCGCCCACATTGCGTGGATTAGTGAAATGATCCATTACCTTTTCGGAATAGTTCATCGCCATTGTTGTTTTCTCTCTTTCATATGATGGCAAAACAGGCTTTACAAAAGTGCTATTTGCGCGTTTAACCTTTTCAAGACCTGCTGCTCTATTGCTGGTAATTAATTAACGTTCGCCATACCGCTATTCTTATAACCGTCCATTATGCCTGCATAATGACCATTTTTGTAATCTTCGTACAGCGGGCTCATGCTGCGAAGATTCTGCAATGTGTTTTTCAGTGAATCAATAGCGAAATCAATATCTTCCTTGGTCGTATCGCGCCCAAGACTTATACGAAGCGACCCGTGCGCTATCTCGTGCGGAAGCCCTATCGCTAAAAGCACGTGGCTAGGATCAAGCGACCCAGATGTGCATGCGCTACCAGAAGATGTGCATATGCCGCGCGCGGCTAATTGCAATAGCATGCCCTCGCCCTCAATAAATTCAAAGCTGAAATTAATATTGTTTGCCAAACGGCTTTCCCAGCTACCATTTAGCTTGGCGTGGGGAATTTCATCTAAGATGCGCCGTATTGCATAATCGCGAATTTCCAGCTGGCGATTATATTCAGCTTCAAGATTGCCGATGGCAAGTTCTACCGCTTTCGCAAAGCCAATAATGCCGGGTACATTTTCAGTAGTAGCACGACGACCCCGCTCTTGTTGACCGCCATCTAGCAAATTGTCTACCTTGGTGCCGCGGCGAATATACAAAAGCCCAACACCTTTTGGACCGTTTAGCTTATGCGCGCTTGCTGAAAGCATATCTATTCCCAGCTCGCCAATATTCATTGGCAAATGAGCAAACGCCTGAACAGCGTCTGTATGGAATGCAACGCCACGCTCTTTAGCTGCAGCGGCAAGTTCAGCTATGGGCTCTATCGTGCCGATTTCGTTATTGGCAAACATAATGGTGGCTAAAATTGTGTCTTCGCGAATAGCTGCCTTGAAATCTGCCACAGAAATAAGCCCGTCTGGGTTAACCGGAAGATAAGTAACCTCAAAGCCATCCTTTTCGAGCGCCTGACACGTATGTAGTACAGCATGGTGTTCTATTGCACTAGTTATTATGTGACGACCGCGCTGTTTGTTTGCATGCGCATAACCTTTGATAGCCCAATTGTCTGCCTCTGTTCCGCCGGATGTAAAAAATATTTCCGTAGGCTTGACACCTATAAGGTCGGCTATCGTTTGGCGTGCTTGCGCAACCGCATCTGAAGCGCTTTGCCCAAGTGGATAAATTGAAGAAGGATTCCCAAATTCATCCATAAAATACGGCAGCATAGCATCAAGAACCTCTTGGCGAACAGGTGTTGTTGACGCATTGTCTAAATATACCTGCTTCATTGCATAACCTCTTTGTCTTACGCATTCGAATTTAAGTCTAGTTTTTTACTAGACTTAAATATAGCGTCGTGATATACATTGTCAAGATGTAAAATTCATCAGTATAGTTACAAACCCGAATTGAAAAGATATAAGGCTAGATGAAGATATCCACCAAAACACGTTACGGAATGCGCTTTATGATAGATGTCGCCGAGCATTGGGGTAGCGGCTGCATATCGATGAAAGACGTGGCAGATCGCCAAGGAATTTCAAAAAAATACCTAGAACAGGTTGTGGCTCCGCTGGCGCAAGCTGGGCTATTAAATGTAACGCGCGGCAATCGTGGAGGATTTCAACTTTCGCGCCCACCCGAAGAAATAACCCTAGCCGATATAGTAAATGCCAGCGAAGACGGAATAGAGTTACTAGACTGCTTGGGTTGCCTAAGCGCATGCGAACGCGAAGAGAACTGCATATCTCACAATGTGTGGGGCGGCATGCAGCGCGCAATAATCAATTATCTGGAAAGCCGCACTCTGGCAGATGTGATTAAAGAAAGCGCTGGCACCGCTGGCACTTAGGAAAGCTGCTGATAAAAGCAAGTGCGATTACCTGTATGACATGCTGGTCCTGCTGGATGCACCAATGCAAGCAGCGTGTCGGCATCGCAATCGTAGCGCATTTCTACAACTTCTTGCGTATTTCCGCTTGTAGCGCCCTTGTGCCACAATTCATTGCGGCTGCGCGACCAAAACCATGTTTGCCCTGTGTCTAATGTGCGTTGCAGCGATTCTTCATTCATCCATGCCATCATAAGCACTTCTAGCGTATCGGCATCTTGAACAATACAAGGAATAAGCCCTTGTTCGTTGTATTTCAATTCGCAAACTTGCACCAATATCACCTCAACTTCGCGAAAAACTGTAGGCAGCTATAGACGCACAGGGATTCCGTTACGCGCCATGTCTTCTTTAACTTGCCGAATAGAAAGCTCGCCAAAATGAAAAACGCTAGCAGCTAAGACCGCATCTGCCTCGCCCTCTAAAATGCCCTGCGCAAAATGTTCCAACTTGCCCACGCCACCACTAGCAATAACGGGAATATTTACTGCTCGCGCCACTGAGCGCGTTAGCGCGCAATCGAAGCCTTCACGGCTGCCGTCCCTATCCATACTGGTAAGCAATATTTCGCCCGCGCCACGTCGCGCAGCTTCTTGCGCCCACTGAACAGCATCTATTCCGGTAGCCTTGCGCCCGCCCGCAACATACACTTCCCACTTATCAGCACTACCAGCACAATGTTTTGCATCTATTGCCACTATGATGGCCTGCGTTCCAAATGACTTAGCCGCAGAAGTTATTAGATGCGGATTAGCAACAGCCGCCGAGTTAACCGATACTTTATCGGCTCCGGCAGATATCATGCGTCGTATGTCTTGAACGCTGCGAAAGCCACCACCAACCGTATAAGGTAGGCGCAGTTGTTCGGAAGCGCGACTGGCTAAATCAACCGTAGTTGCCCTATCGTCGCTTGTGGCGGTTATATCTAAAAAAATAACTTCATCGGCGCGTTCATCGTCATAGCGCTGCGCAAGCTCTATTGGGTCGCCTGCATCGCGCAAATTCACAAAATTCACGCCTTTGACAACACGCCCATCGCGCACGTCCATGCAAGGAATTACACGTTTGGTAAGCACTTAGCTCTCCAAATCTTTTATCGTAAGCGGCTTTTCAAGTTGCTCTGCGAAATTCGGTTCAAACTCTAGAGTTCCCGCACAAGCAGCTATTCCATCAGCCACGCTAAACGCACCTTCATATATTGCGCGACCGACTATAACGCCCTCTATAGCACTTGAAACGCGCGCCAATTCCACAATATCAGCCAACATGGCTATTCCGCCGCTTGCCACCACCGGATTGCCAAACGCTTGCGACATTTCTACATATGCCGCCGCCGAAATGCCAGTGCGCATACCATCGCGCGCAATGTCGGTATAAACCATGTGCTCAAACCCGAGCGCTCCCATCTTCTGCGCCAGTTCTAGGGCGTTCACGCCAGCGCCCTGCACCCAACCTTCCACTTTTACATCGTGCTTGTCGGCATCTATGCCACACGTAAGCATCTCTGGACCAAATTCCTCACGTGCCACCTGAGCCATATCTGGATTCTTAACCAACGCTGTTCCAAGCACCATGCGCGAAGCACCCACATCAGCCAAACGCCTACATGTATCAAGGCTGCGCACGCCACCGCCAACTTCCACCTTCAAGTTAGTACGTTGCAGAATGCGCTTAATTACATCCAAATTTTTAGGCTTGCCTTCTTTTGCCCCATCAAGATCGACCACGTGCACCCACTGCGCGCCGTCTTCCTCAAACAATTGCGCCTGAAGCGCTGGGTCGTCTTGATAGACGGTAACTTTTGAATAATCACCGCGCGCTAGCCGCACAGCCCGTCCGTCTAATATGTCTATAGCGGGAAGCAGATACATAGCTTAACCCTTCCTAACGAAGTTAACGAAATTGGCTAGCACTTTAGCACCAGCGTCTGAGCTTTTTTCGGGATGAAATTGTACGCCGAAAGCATTCCCTGTTTGTACTACACTCGGAAATGTTATGGAATGCGTAGTATGCGCAATTGTAGCTGCGCTTTCTGGGACAACATAGCTGTGAGTGAAATAGAAATGCGTGCCACTAGCAATGCCCTCAAGCAATGCCGCGCTCTTATCGCTGCGCGTAATATCTATTGTGTTCCAACCAACATGCGGAACTTTGTACACCTTATTAGCTGCATCGGTGCGTGGCATACTGCTGACTATTCCGCGAATAAGACCTAGCCCCGGCGTAGGAGCATTATTTTCTGCATGCTCTTCGCCGCCTTCAAACATAAGATGCTCGCCCAAACATATACCCAAAAACGCCGCGCCACGCCTATGCGCTTCAAGTATTGCCTGATCCTGACCTAAATCGCGCATTGTGTTCATAGCATCAGTAAATGCGCCAACCCCGGGCAACACTATGGCATCTGCACGAACAATAACATCGGCATCCTGCGAAATAGCCACCTTCGCGCCAGCCGCTTCAAGCCCTCGTGCAACCGAGCGCAAGTTTCCTTTCAGATAATCAACTACAACTATCAAAGCGAACCTTTCGTGCTGGGCAAGTCAGTGGCTATACGCGGATTTATTGCCACCGCCTGACACAAAGCGCGCCCACACGCCTTAAACGCCGCTTCAATTATGTGGTGTGCATTTTCGCCATCGAATTGCTCCATATGTAGAGTAAGGCGAGCATTGGTTGCCAGCGCCACAAAAAATTCCTTTGCCAGCTGCGTATCAAAAGTAGATATTGCCTCTATTGGCACATCCATACGCCAATACAGCGCGCCGCGCCCCGATATGTCTATCGCAGCCATAACCAGCGCTTCATCCATAGGAACGGCAGGGCTAGCAAACCGATTAATGCCGCGCATATCGCCCAGCGCCTCACATATCGCTTGTCCTATAACAATGCCGGTATCTTCAACCGTATGGTGCGCATCTACCTCTAAATCGCCTTTTGCGCGTACAGTTAAATCGAATAGACCATGACGCGCAAACGCATCTAACATATGGTCAAAAAATGCAACCCCGGTCTGTATATTAGATACACCCGTGCCATCCAAACATATCTCAACAGATATATCCGTTTCACGCGTTTTACGTTTTACTTTCGCACTACGCTTGTTCGTGCCCATAATGCCACCTCAATCTTTCCGCAGCGCAAAATCGCGCAGAGTTCGCAAAAATGCGCTATTTTGCTCTGGCGTTCCAACCGTAACGCGCAACGTGTTTTCCAATAGCTTTGTGCTGCTAAAATCGCGTACTAAAATGCCGTTATCGTATAGGTATTGCCACGCTTGCTCTGCATGAGAGATGCGGAACAACACCCAGTTAGAATCGCTAGGAAAAAACTGAACCCCCGGTATAACTTTTAGCTCCGATATAATTCGTTCGCGCTCGGATATTATGTCGTGAATAGCAGGCTCAAACGCATTGCGATTGCGGAAAACCACACGTGCTATAGCCTGACTTACAGCATCTACCGAATAGGGCTGGCGAACTTTCATGTATTCGCGAATTACAGCGGGATGCGCCAAAATGTATCCAATGCGCACGCCCGCTAAACTGAATGCCTTACTGAAGGTGCGCAAAATTACCAAATTCTCATGCCGCTCAAGATAGGGGCGCATAGTTTCGCGCGAAAATTCGAAATAAGCCTCGTCTACCATAACCAACGCATCTGTAGAATTTAGCAACTTCTCCAGAAACACCTGCGGCGCGCGCAGACCAGTCGGGTTGTTCGGGCTGGCTATTATAGTAAATGCTATATTATTTGTCGGATCAGCCAGCGCCGCCAAAACACGGTCTTCATCTATAGAAAAATCTTCCGGAAAACGCTCTATGTTCATAATAGGCGTGTTTGTTAAACGGGCGTTTGCCTCGTAAACAGAAAATGTTGGAGGCAGGTTTAGGAACGTGCGTCCAGCCCCTCCCCAAGCCAGTGCTGTGTCAAATAGAAGCTCATCACCACCATTTCCCACTAATACCCATTCGCGATCTAATCCATTAGCCTGAGCTATTTCATCACGCAAATCGTTGGCTAGCGGGTCGGGATAGCGATTCAAAGACACTTTGCGCACAGCTTCGTCTATTTGAGATCGTATATCAGGGTCTACATCGCGCGGGTTTTCATTAGCCGACATGTACATTTGCGCCGACAGATACTTCGGATCGTAAGGTATGATTCCGGATAGCTGAGGCGCCGATTCACGCACCCGATTCATCGCGCACTTCCCTCTGTTGAGTCTTCACAAGTGCAGCGCGAACCCGCCTTCGTATCAGATGATGCGCTTGTAATATTTGCCTTGCCCATGCGCAGCGCCACCGACTGGGCATGCGCCCAAAGCCCTTCGTGCATGGCAATTTGCATTATGTGCTTCGCATCATTTTGAAGCGCATCTTGCGAATACTGAATTATTGAGCTCTTTTTCACAAATTCATCTACAGAAAGCGGACTAGCATAACGCGCCGTGCCCCCGGTGGGAAGTGTATGATTTGGACCAGCCACATAATCGCCCACAGCTTCAGGTGTCCAGTCTCCTAAGAAAATAGCGCCAGCATTTTCTATTTGTCCGAGATAATCCATAGCATTGCGCACGTGCATTTCCAAATGCTCGGGCGCTATAACGTTCACAGTTTGTATCGCCTGATCCATATCGTTCACTATTACTATAAGCCCCTGGCTGACAAGCGACTGACGAGTTATATCTGCGCGCGTGGAATGCTGCAGATGCTCTTTTATTGCAGCTTCTACCGCATCAGCATATTCCGCATCTTCACATATTAAATAGCACGCAGCTAAAGGATCGTGTTCTGCTTGCGCCATTAAATCTATAGCTACCAAAGCAGGTTCTGCTGTGCCATCGGCTACAACGCATACCTCAGAGGGACCAGCTATCATGTCTATTCCGACATCGCCCGATACAATCTTTTTAGCAGCGGCAACATACGCATTGCCCGGTCCAGTTATCTTACACACAGGACTAATAGTTTGCGTGCCGTAAGCAAGCGCCGCTACAGCCTGTGCGCCACCCACTGTGTATACCTCGGTAACACCAGCCAATTTCGCTGCAGCCAATATTGCTGCATCAACATGTCCATCTTTTGTGGGAGGCGTTGCGCATGCTATTCGTTTTACGCCAGCCACACTTGCTGGAAGGGCATTCATTAAAACAGTGGAAGGATAAAGCGCTCTGCCACCCGGCACATATATACCCACAGAATTAAGCGCACTTACCTTTGCGCCTACAATTGCGCCATCCTCCCGTGCGAATAACCAACTCTGCTGTATTTGTCGCTCGTGAAATTCGCGTATCTGGCGGGCTGCATGACGAAGGGCTTCCATCGTTTGGCTGTCAACACGTTCATGCGCCGAATCCAACTCTTCTTTTGAAACGCGCAATCTGGTCAGCTTAACGCCGTCGAAACGCTCTGTTAGATCAAACAGCGCCTCATCGCCGCGCTGGCGCACATCTTCCACAATCTCGGTTGCCGCCTGCAATGCTTTCACATTAAAAGCGCCCGTTCTGTTTATAAGTGAATCCTGAAAAGGCTCACATGGTTTAAGCTGGATGCGTCGCATCATGTTTTGCTCCCTCAACTTACTTTGTTCCGCCGGCGATAGGATCATATTCGGCAGTCTTTGCGCTATCCGCTAGCTTTCTGGCTAATTCTACTATTCTGGAATCGGTGCGCAATGCACATGGATTCGCGAAAAAACGCGCGGTAGAATCTAGCACATCTTCTACAATTTCTAGTTTATTTTGGCGAAGTGTGGTGCCCGTCGCAGTTATATCAACTATACATTCTGCTATGCCAGTAAGCGGCGCAAGCTCTATATTTCCATTCAACTTTACAATTTCTACCTGCATGCCTGTTTTTGCATAATGACCTAGTGTTATACGGGGATACTTCGTAGCCACCCTGATAGAGCCTAAACGGCGATAGCGCTCAGCTATAGCTTTAGCTGATCCTTCCGGACGCGCCACAACAAACCGGCAGCCTCCAAAGCGCAAATCGCTAAGTTCTACTACGGAAAGCGCTGCTTCATCTATAGAATCGCGTCCGCAAATTCCGCAATCAGCTGCACCGGATGCTACGAAAGCAGGCGCATCGGACGGACGCACTATTATGTATTCTACGCCCGAAGCTTTTATTACCAACTGGCGACCCGGATTGCGCAATTCATCCACATTAAGACCGCACGCCTCTAGGCAGTTAATCGCCTGCTCGTTAAGTGCCCCTTTAGGAACAGCTATGCGAAGTGGGCGGCAAGCCGGCAAATTGCTTGTAGTTTCGGCAGTTGACGCTGCCGCTTTAGCAGTCTGCGCAATTTCGGCTTCCGCAGCAGCAGCCTCCATGGCGCGCTCTAAAAAGAATGCAAAACCGGCAGCTGGGCGCGCATTGCCATACACGCCTATCATGTTGTCGTAGCGCCCGCCAGACCCTAAAGGCGACCCTAAATACGGCGAATACGCCTCGAACACTATGCCCGTGTAATAATCAAATGAACTAATAACCGAAAAATCTACGAGAATTTCTGCCTGCAAATTGGCGCTTTGCAAGTTTTCGCAAAGAGATTGTAACTGGTCAAGCCCATCGGTACATCCCAGCGGCGCAACAAGGCTGCGCGCCTCGTCTATCGCATTTATGCCGCCTCGAATGCGTGGCAGCTTGCGTATAGCCTGAGCATAAGCCGGCGCTGTAGATGCATCTAAATTCGCAAGATCGGTAAGCCTGTCAACTTCCACAAAATCTGATGCATGATAAGCATTAAGAACGGCGCTCTTCCAAGCATCTGGCGCACCAGAGCGCTCTAGCAGCGAACGAAGCGGTGCAACCGTAGCAATAGCAAGCACCACATTGGATACACCAGCAACGCTAAGCGCTTGCACACATAAGCCGACTACTTCAGTATCGGCTTCGACGCAATTTGTAAGGCTATCGCAACCAATGTTTTCTATGCCAATTTGTGTTAGTTCACGAGCTAGCGCTTGAGCTTGCCCGTCCATTTCGCGAAACACGCGCTGTGTATAGCGGAATTTCAAAACTCCGTTAGCATCAGGCATGCGCGTTGCACACATACGGGCAATTTGCAAAGTTACATCGGGACGCATAGCCAAAAGATCGCCTTGCGAATCGAAGAATTTGAACGACGAAGCCGGAAGCCGCCCAGCACGCGCCATAACATCCATAACCTCTAATGTGGGCGTTTCAATAGGCAAATAGCCGCGCGTCGCAAAAAGATCTTGGACGCTGCGCGTTATATGCTCTCGTTCGGCAGCTTCGCTAGTTAACACGTCTCGAAATCCAAGCGGAGTTACTAAATTCATCTTGCTTGAACCTTTCATCTTCTTTTGGCAGTTTTACACCGTCGGATATGCCCATTCAAGGCATGCGCCTTCAGTTCATACCCTCAGGGGTCAAGCAGAGTAACACTTTAGCACAGTAGAGTAATAAAGTGTAGTTCAATTTTTCAGATAACTAACGCTTCTGGAAAAACTCATCATGCCACGCAAGGAAAGAATATATCGACCATATCTTTTTCATATTCGAACCCTTGCCTTCCAGATGCGCATCTAGCAAACCATTAAGTGCTTTTGTGTTGAACAGCTCTGCTGCAACTCGGCTGTTAAATGCATCACGTACACGATCTGCAAATTCAGGACGGCGCAACCACACAGCCAAAGGCGTAATAAATCCAATCTTTGGCATATCAGCAGTCTTTTTTGGAAGTGTTGCCTCTGCAGCTTTACGTAGCGCCGGCTTTGTTTGTTCATGCGTAACGCGATAGCGTGAAGGTATTTGCAACGCCAAATCTAGCACATGCTTATCCAAAAACGGCACGCGCAATTCAAGCGATGATGCCATAGACATGCGGTCGGCTTTTTGCAAGATGTCGTATTGTAGCCAAAAAGCCAAATCGGCAAATTGCATCTGCGTTACCTCATCTTCGTGCGCAACCTGCGCAAATACGGGCGCAGTTATGCTGTCGGGCGTTGGACAGTCAGGCATGTCACGCAAATACTGTCCACAGTCGCTAAAGTTGAAGACATAATTGCTGCGAATATAGCGCTGCGGCAATGAATATCTTCCCCGCATCAGGAATCGGCGACCGTGAAATTGCGGCATCTTTGCCGCCACATTACCCGCCAACATACGCAACGCCCTAGGCACGCGCATATAAGGCTCGTAAGATAAACATTCCTGATAGTAGGGGTACCCTCCAAATAGCTCGTCAGCACCTTCACCGGACATAACACCTTTAACTTCACGCGCCGCTAAACGAGCTAAATGGTAAAGCGGCACAGCCGACGGATTTGGCAGCGGTTCATCCATATGGTACTGAACAGCACCCGCAGAATTGAAAAAATCAGCTGCCGATATAGTGCCCGCAATATTGCGCACGCCTATGCGCTCAGCCAATTCACGCGCAGCACCTAACTCGGAAAATTCTTCTTCAGCGTAGCCAATAGAAAACGTGCGCACATCCATTAAGTCTTTTGCATGTGCCGCCACAAGACTAGAATCGACACCAGCCGACAAAAAGCAACCTACCTCCACATCGGCTGCTGCATGCGCCTCGCTAGATTCAGCCATGCAAGCCGCTATGCGACTAGCCCAATCGTCCATACTAAGTGAATCGTCAATGTTGTAGCGAAATTCGCAATAGCGCCGCACCTCTAGCTTGCCGTGCGCCCAAGTGGCACAATGCCCCGCTTGTAGCTTTTCCACACCAACAAAAAGTGTTTGCTCGGTGGGAATGTACTCGAAACACATATATAAAGGCAGCAAGTTTTCGTTTAGGCGCTTTTCAAATTCTGGATGATGTAAAAACGCTTTAGCCTCAGAAGCAAAAAGAATACCATCGCGAACTTTATAGAAATACAGCGGCTTAATGCCAAACGGGTCGCGCGCAAAAAACAGTGTATGCTGTTTGCGGTCGTAAACAACAAACGCAAACATACCGCGCAGACGGTCCAGCACAGAACTGCCCCATTCTTGATACCCTTTTAGCAAAACTTCGGTATCGCATTTTGTGCGAAACGTATAACCTAAACCTCGCAGCTGTTCACGCAATTGCGCATGGTTGTAAATTTCGCCATTAAAGCATATGACATAGTTTCCATCTTCAGTCTGCATGGGTTGATCGCCGCCCTCAATGCCAACCAAGGCAAGCCGACGAAAGCCAAGCGCTACCACTTCATCATCGAAATAGCCATCGGAATCTGGACCGCGATGTATGATGCTATCAGCCATATTGCGCAAAACAGATCTGCGGTCGTAGCTACGATCGGTTGACACAAACCCAACAAATCCACACATGCTTGCCGCCTATTCCTCTAGCTGCGCACCCGCAGCAGCAATTGTGCTATCAACTAAAACTCGCAACGAGTCTACTACAGCAATGGGCATACACGCCGAATCTGCCTCATACGCAACAGAAAGTTCGGTGCAGCCCAATACCACACCATCACATCCCATAGCTGCCATTGCACCGCATGCATCTGCAAGCGCACCCTGCGGCACACTTACTCCGCTTTTCACCCAATCGTTAATAATTTCATTTGTCTTATGCTGTATTTCCGCATTTGGATATATACATTCCAGCCCAAAATTGCGAAGTGCCTTACCGTATACGTCTACCTTGACCGTGCCTTCGGTAGCCAGCACACCTACACGCTTAATCCCTCGGCGCCCACATTCGCGCGCAGTATCAGCCACCATGTTAAGCACCGGTATATCGACAGAACTTGTCAACTCGTCAAACAGTGAATGTGCCGTATTGCACGGCATGGCAATAAACGAACATCCTGCACTCTGCAAAAGACGAGCACCGCTAATCAATTTAGGCAACGGCGAATCTTCGCTGTTTCCCAACAAAAACTGAGTACGATCGGGGATGCTGGCATCGTTTAGCACCAGCGTACATATATGGTCCTGATCGCATGCAGCCCTCGTGCGCTCAACCAATTGCTCCGAAAAGCAAACAGTAGCCGCAGGTCCCATTCCGCCAAGAACCCCTACAAGCACATCGCTCTTGTTCACTTCGCAACACTCTCTGTACTGTATGATATAGAAACCGGTGCACCCTCGGCAGCCTTGCGCCTATCCGATGCAATAACTTCATCCATTACTTTCCCATAATTGCGCATGTGTACACGCGGATACACAACGCGACGCATAAAGCTTGCTTCGCCACTGTAAGCCATAGGGTCAAACACATTTCCTTGTGAATAAATGCTTTCCACCTCGGCTTTTAGGTTGGGGTCGCTAAGACACGACATTATTGTTTTCTTCGGAACAGCCGAATACAGCCTGCCATCCACCTGCTTTTGAATATCATCGCTGAATTGCTTGTTTTCTATTAGGTCTTCCACAACCCACTTCGCCACGTTCTGACCACCCATGGTTACGTAGTAATTGCTGCGCCCCAGCCTAGAATTCAGCTCGAAGAATCTATATTGCCCGTCGCGTTCGTCAACTTTAATATCGAAGTTGGCAAAACCGGTGTAACCGACGTGTTCTAGCAAACGAACAGCATCTGCCACTACACTGTCGTTTGAGCGGCTGATTATAGCCACCGGGTTTCCAAGCGCCAGCGGTCTTTTATCCTCTAGCAGCACTTGCCCAAACGATGCCATGCGCACTTTACCATTCCTGTCACTGTAGGTAGTAAGTATGCGCATATGAGAATCGTCACCCAATACAGGCTTTTGCAACACCAGCTTACCCACATACCCCGCATCGCGCATATTAGATATAAGTTCTTCCAGTTCTTCACGACTATGCACGAAACATACTTTGCGTTTCCCCGGGAAATCTACATAGTGATAATCGGCAGAAGACGCAGGTTTAACATATATTGGAAATTCAAATGGAAGCGATGCGATTTCTTCTAAACTGCCCTGCGCCACATCGTACACAACAGTTTCGGGAACCGGCACGCCAAGTTCGTCGCATATATGGAAGAAGCGGTCTTTAAGCACAAGACTATCGCGCAGCTGCTCAGACACATACGGAATTATGAAGTGCTTTTCTAATTCCGCACGATTCCTAGTTATTAAATCGACATACCAGTCGCCACAGCCGAACAAAATAAGCTGCTTATCTGGACGCTCATCAGCAATATCACTTAACTTGCTAAGAAATACCTCTTCGTAGTCCATTCCGGGAATCATGCGCATTTCCATTGTGCTGGAACTGTCGCACATGCGGCTATGCTGCTGACTAATCCCTATAGACTTGATTCCATACGCTTCATGAAACGCTCTAGCCAAACTGTAAGCCCCTCTATCGGCACCTAGAATAACTGGCTGAAAAAAAACTTCATCCGAATGCATCCGTGCTCCTTTGACACTGCGCTGTAAGTCTTACGCATCAAGCTTTTGTGTCAGAAGCTCGTTTATCATTTGCGGATTTCCCTTACCCTGCATACGCTTCATGCACTGACCTACAAAAAAACCTATCAAACCTGTTTTGCCACCTTTGTATTGCTCTACTTTGTCGGGGTTTTCACCCAAAACCGCATCTATTACGGCTTCTATAGCGCCAGCATCGCTTACTTGCTGCATACCGCGCGCCTCGACTATATCTTTCGGGTCGGCATCTTCATCGATAACCGCCGCAAATACCTCCTTTCCCTGCTTAGACGATATAGTGCCATCCGCAATAAGATGCACCAGCTGCACAGCACGCTTAGGCGTTAGCGCAGAGGCATCCAACGAGGCACCCGTATTGGCATTTAGCCATGCCGCCACATCGTTAATCGCCAAATTCGCTAGTGGCTTCGCAAGCTTTTCAGCATTCTTGCCACCTGCCTGCTCTACCTCAGCCATACATTTCTCGAAGAATTGCGATATAGAACGGTGCTCTACCAAATGCCTAGCATCGTATGCGGAAAGCCCGAACGATTCCTCAAAGCGCTTCGCCTTATCGTCGGGTAGTTCGGGAAGTTTTGCGCGAACGCATTCTATAAATTCATCCGATAAATCGTATGGTGCTAAATCGGGTTCGGGGAACAGACGATAATCGTCAGCCGATTCTTTCACACGCATAACAATGGTGCGCTTGGCAGTAGGATCCCAATGGCGCGTTTCTTGATATATTACGCCGCCTTCCTCTAACACCTCAGCCTGACGACATATTTCATACATAAGTCCATCGTGCAGATTCTTAAAGGAATTCATATTTTTAAGCTCGGTTTTTGTGCCTAGCTCTTTAGTTCCGCGGCGACGCAGACTTACATTGCCGTCGCAGCGCAAACTGCCCTCTTCCATACTGCAGTCAGATATACCAATAGCCAGATAAATTTGGCGCAGCTTTTGCATAAAAAGGCGCGCTTCTTCAGGCGTTCGAAGATCGGGCTCGGTAACTAGCTCGATTAGCGGAGTGCCGGCACGGTTGTAGTCAACCAGTGAATGAGTGGCACCCGCTATACGACCTTCACCACCACCGATATGAACCATCTTGCCCGCATCTTCTTCCATATGTATGCGCGTTATGCCCACATGCGCCACATATCCATCTTCTGTGCGAGTTATGTTGCCCCGCACATCGCCCGGCTTCATATCTGAAATACCATAGCGCTCGTTTGCATTTACGCCATCTACATCTAAATCTAAATGCCCGCGCATACAAAACGCCACCGGACCTTGCGTGGTCTGAAAGTTTTTCGCCATGTCAGGGTACATGTAATTTTTGCGATAGAACATAGAATGCTTTTCTATATCGCAATTAGTTGCAAGACCCGCCAGCACAATGCTTTCTATAGCCGCCTTGTTTGGCACAGGCAACGCACCCGGCAAACCCAAGCATACCGGACATGTATGCGTATTAGGCGGCGCACCAAATTCAAGTTTGCACCCGCAGAACATCTTAGTATTCAGCGTGGTAAGCTCGGCGTGAATTTCAAGACCTATAACGGGTTCCCATGTTTTTAGAATGTCTTCCAATTTCCGCATCTTATTCACCCGCCTTTTCAGCGAACGCAGGAGCAATGGTCGCTTTGCCGTAAATCGACTCTAGCGCTGCAGCTACACGGAACATGTTCACGTCTTTGAACGCAGGGGATATAAGTTGCGCACCTATGGGTAGGTTCGTTTGCGACCCCAACCCCACAGGCACCGACATTCCACCGTTGCCCGCTATGTTTATAGAAATGGTAAACATATCTGATAAATACATTTGCGCCGGATCGCCTATTTCGCCAAATTTGAACGCCGTGCGCGGGCTAACCGGACTAAGAATGCAATCGACTTTTTGGAAAGCGTGCTCGTAGTCTTGCGTGATAAGGGTGCGCACTTGCTGCGCCGGATAATAATAAGTGTCATACACACCAGAAGATAGCAGGTAACTGCCAAGCATTATGCGACGGCGCGCCTCGGGACCAAAGCCTTTAGAGCGACTAGTTTCGTATTGTGTATCTAAGTCAGTATGACCCGGATCGCAGTAACCGTAGCGCACCGAATCGAAACGCGCCAGATTGCTAAACGCTTCGCAAGGACCCAGCACATAGTAAGCGCTCATTGCCGCTTTTGCGTGTTCGAGCTCTATTTCTACCAGCTCGGCACCTAAGCCAGCTAGTTTTTGTGCAGCCTCTGTTATGCGGCTGCGCACTTCATCTGTAAGCCCTTCAGCTTCCATAAATTCGGGCACTATACCGATGCGCATGCCCTTTATACCCTCGGCAAGATTTGCCGTGAAATCTACATCGACACATTGACTGGTGCAATCGTGTTCATCGAAACCGGATATGGCGTTCAGCGCCAAAGCGGCATCTTCCACGCTGCGAGCAAATGGACCAACCTGATCTAGGCTGCTACCAAAAGCCACCACGCCATAGCGCGAAACAACGCCATATGTTGGTTTTACGCCCACAATTCCGCAAAAACTTGCAGGCTGGCGGATTGAACCACCCGTGTCTGATCCAAGCGCCACAGGCACAAGCCCCGCCGCTACAGCAGCAGCACTTCCGCCCGAGCTGCCACCCGGAACGCGCTGGAAATCCCAAGGATTTAGCGTGGGACCAAATGCGCTTGTCTCGGTTGAACTGCCGAAAGCAAACTCGTCCATATTCAGTTTACCGACAGGTAGGGCACCAGCGTTTAGAGTATATTCAACACAAGTAGCTGTATATGGCGATACATAGTTTGCCAACATGTTTGAAGAGCATGTTGTATGCGTCCCCAGCAAATTCATGTTGTCTTTAAAGCCCACCGGAATGCCTGCAAGCGCGCCGACTTCATCAAACTTTCCGCTGGCTATGGCGCTGTCAACTTTTTTAGCGGCGCTTGCTGCCATGTCGGCTGTAAGTTCTAAGAAAGCGTGCATTTGCTTGTCTGATTGCTGTATGCGGTCTATGGTTGCGCTGGCAATTTCAGCAGCTGTAAATTCCTTAGCAGCAAGCCCAGCCTGTAAATCGCGAACACCCATAGCTCCAAAAGCGGTTTTTGCAGCCATTAGCGATCGCCTCCGTCCCCTAGAACCGACGGAATAAGAAAGCATCCGTCTTGTTGCTTAGGCGCATTCTGCAATGATTCTTCCTGCGTAAAGCTTGATCGCTCGGTGTCTTCACGCATCACATTTGCAAGCGCCCCTATGGGGTGAAATGTTGGCGGCACACCGGTTAAATCGTATTCAGTTATTGGAGCCAAGCCGTCGATGATGGAGTTCAAATCTACCGTCATCTGCACCACTTCGTCCTCCGTCATGCCTATGCGCGCGTACTCAGCAATGCCGCGTACATCGGCTTCAGTAAGATGTTGCGTCATAGAATCTCGCCTTCCAGCACGTGAACTGGTCGAAAAACAACTCGAACCATAATAACGCAAAGCACTCTAAAAGCATGCCATTGGCACCCCGATTAATGAACTTGAAATAATCCTCAGCCTAGTAAAATCGATAAAATAACCAAAATGCAACTAAACATTAAACTTGAAATGCATCACATCGCCATCTTGGACTATGTAGTCTTTGCCCTCTTGTCGCAACTTGCCGGCTTCGCGGCATCCTTTTTCGCCACCATTGGCAACATAATCTTCAAAGCTAGCTGTTTCGGCTTTGATGAATCCGCGTTCAAAATCGCTATGAATAACGCCTGCAGCTTGCGGAGCCTTTGCCCCTACCGGCACAGTCCAAGCCCTACTCTCGGTTTCGCCGCTAGTAAAGAACGATTGCAACCCAAGCAGCGCATACGCTTCACGAACAAGCCGCGCCAAACCGCTTTCGGAAAGCCCCATAGCTTCCAAATATTCAGCAGCTTCAGCCGGATCAAGCTCTGCCAAATCAGCCTCGACCTTCGCGCTGATAGGCACAGGATCTAGTCCATCTATCTCGGGCAGATCGGCATCTAACTGATCTTCATCAACATTTGCAATGTATAACATTGGTTTCATGGTTAGTAAATGAAGCCCATAAAGTGCTGCCTGTTCGTCTTCAGTTAGGTCAAGCGTGCGGGCTCTGTGTCCATCGTTTAACCCAGCAAGCACTTTCTTTGCTACCTCAAACTGCGCAACGGCAGCCTTATCCCTCTTAGCTTCTTTCTCTAAACGCGGAAGCGCCTTTTCCACAGTAGCTATGTCAGCCAAAATCAGCTCGGTTTTAATCGTCTCCACATCGGAAAGCGCATCCACACGCCCAGCCACATGCACTACATCCGGATCGGTGAAGAAGCGCACAACCTCACAAATTGCATCGGTTTCGCGAATATTTGCCAAAAACTGATTGCCAAGCCCTTCCCCTTGGCTAGCACCAGCCACAAGACCCGCAATGTCTACAAACTCCACCGTAGCGGGCACAATTTTTGCAGGGTTGTCAATTTTAGCCAGCGCATCAAGACGCGCATCGGGCACCGGCACCACACCAACATTAGGCTCTATTGTTGCAAACGGATAATTCGCAGCCAGCCCACCTTTATTTGTAAGCGCCGTAAACAACGTAGATTTCCCTACATTTGGCAGACCAACTATACCAATTGAGAGAGACATGAAACTCCTAACTAAAGCGTAATAACATGCATAGTATTCAATATGTAAGCAACCAAAATTACTACAACGAAAATTGGCGCAATATATTTAATCATAACCACAAACAACTTCTCGCCGTTAAATTTACTCGACTGCTTCACTTCGTCAACTATGACTTTCGGCTTTATTATCCAGCCGATAAAAATGCAAGTAAGCAGCGCCACAATAGGCATCATAATAGTGTTCGACAGGAAATCGAAGAAATCGAGCAATTGCGAATCTTGGTATTCACCTATGCCGAATAATGTATACATCAAATCGACCGACAGCATATTGTCGTAGCCCATATTCACAATTACGCCTACCACGGTAACAAACGCTGCGCAAACAGCAATTGAAAATGCGCGACCACGACCTGTCGCATCGTCCACAATAGAAACAAGCGTTTCGAAAAGCGAGATGCAGCTGGTCAGCGCCGCAAAAAACACAAGTGCAAAAAAGGCGAAACCTACAATGTTTCCCATTATGTCGCCTGCAAAATTAAACCCGTTAAACACCTGCGGAAGCACGCCAAACATTAGCCCCGGACCCGCTTTTGCCGCAACCGCATCAGCGCCGCCTTGAACCGCTACAGCTGCCGGAATTATCATCATGCCAGCAAGAATAGCTATGCCGGTATCAAAAATCTCAATACGGCGCACCGAATGCTCCAAGTCTTCTTTTTTTGAAAAGTAGGAACCGTAGGTAATCATAATTCCCATAGCTAGCGACAAACTAAAAAACATCTGCCCCATAGCCGCCACCACAAGTTCCACGCTAAATTTTGAAAAGTCGGGAATTAGATAATACGCAAGACCATCAAGCGCGCCCGGCAATGTAAGCGAGAAAGCAGAAATTGCTATCGCCATGATGATAAGCGCCACCATAAGCACTTTACTCACACGCTCGATGCCGCGCTTCACGCCCAATGCCGCAACCGCAACCACCATTAGGATAAATGCAATCATCCAAGCGTAAGTTTCAGGGTTTTGAAGAATGAAGCCCGTAAAGTATCCATCATCGGCTATAACAGAGGAAGGCGTGAACAGGTAAGAAAACATGTATTTCGTAACCCAGCCGCCGATAAGCGCATAGTACGGGGTAATTATGAACGGCACCGCACTAGCCAGTATCCCAATTATCATGTATTTCTTGCCGAATGCGCGGAAAGCACCTATGGCTGATTGACCGGTTTTTCTGCCGAGCGCAGACTCCGCCATCATTAGGGCGAAACCAAACGTAATAACTAGCAGTATGTATACAAGCAGAAACGCACCGCCGCCATACTTAGCAGCAAGATACGGAAATCGCCACAAGTTTCCCAAGCCAACTGCAGATGCTGCAGCCGCCAAAATAAAGCCCCATTTTCCAGACCACGATGACCTGCCACTAGACGCTGCTCCATCATGACCGTTGGATTTCACGGGCGCATTTGTTGTCTGACCCATTGTTCTATCCTCCGATTCTGTTTCGCACGATTATATCCGCTCGAACAACTGAAACCGAATCCAAAGCATTAAATGTGTCATACAGTATGAGTAGAGGTAATTACTACGTTAAATTAAACAAGACGTGAAGCATCCACGGAAACAAGATGCCCATCATGCGTTTCAAACAAGCACAGCCGCCCATCGCCTTCATATAGACAAGAAAAACGCGATGGCACATGCGCGGGCGGTACTCTTTCGGGCTTTTCCGCATCGCCATTAACGGCGCTAGCCACATCGGCATATTTAATGTATTTGCGCTTCGTTTTGCTCATGATTTCAATATTCGACATGCCACAGAAAAAGACCCTTACCGGGGGCATTTTCACCAGCAGCTTGGCGATTTCGCGCAGCAAGCACATCTGTCATCCAATTAGGTTCACGCTTGCCGCGCCCCACAAGCACAAGCGACCCAACAATAGCCCGCACCATAGAATGCAGAAAAGCATTGCCTACAACCTTCACCACAAGCATGTTTTCGCCCAATATAAAATCTTGCGAAAACGAAATTTCATGCACGTTGCGATGCGTAGGCTTGCCTTCAGCAGATGCAGCCATACAGAAACTTTTGAAATCGTGCTCTCCAATTAAATATTGTGCAGCCTGTTGCATTGCTTGCACGTTCAGCGCCTGCGAAACATGCCAGCTGAAATTGGCTGCAAAAACAGGCGGCGTATCCTGCTGGCATATGTAATAGCGATATTCGCGATATTTCGCATCGAAGCGCGCTGAAAACCCACGTGGGCGCAGCTGCACATCTCGCACCGATATATCGTCGTGTGAAAGCGCGTTCATCGATCGCAAAAACGCTCTGCTGCCGCGCTGCTGCATTTCGTTTTCCGCAGCCTGAAAACTGACCACCTGCCCAAGCGCATGAACGCCCGCATCGGTACGACCTGCACACACGGTTTCAACTTGCCGGCGAAAAATTAGCTGGAGCGCATGTTCCAGTTCGCCCTGCACAGTAAGCTGCCCGGGCTGGCGCGCAAACCCGCTAAACGCCGCCCCGTTATAAGCCACCAGCACCGAATATGTAGTCATATCATCCATGACTACATTTTATGCGATTAAGAAATGCATTCGGCGCATAAAGTCGGAAAGGTGAAGTGAAGGCTGCGCAGCTTCTTAGCGCAGCCTTTCCGGTTTTACCCTAAACAGCCCTGCCGAATAGTTGATTTAGCTCGTTGCGCATTATTGGAGAACGAGCATCTACCGTTATAGGCAATTCCGCGCGGAAATTATGCCCATCGGATTGCGTTATAAGAATGCACACGCCATCGCGCCCGGGGAATTGCCGCAGAATACGGTTCAATCTTTGTGAGCGATTAGCGTCAAATTCACCAGCACGCAAACGCAGCTCTAAATGCTCGGGGGCGCGACTGCCTTCCTTGCCTTCTAGTTGTATAGCCTCTATTTCGTTCGCCAAAATTTGGTTGCCGCGATCGTTTGCTTCAAACTTGCCACGCACGCGCACTATTGAATCTTCCACTACGGCATCTTGGAATTTCTCAAAATCGAAGGTGATGCACTCTACCCAACCAGTCGTATCCTCTAGCGTAAATGTTGCCATCTTCGTACCGCGCTTCGTTAGACGCACATTAACACCGGAGATAAGCCCCACATAGTTCGATATTTTTACATCATGCTTCGTCTCGGCTAAATCGCCCAAACTGCAGCGCGACATGAGAGCTATAGCATCTTCATACGGATCAAGAGGATGCCCCGACACGTAAATGCCCATGGTGTCTTTCTCGTTCTTTAGCTTCAAGCGCAGCGGCCACTCCACGCCATCGGGTGCGGGTACTTCTTCTTTGAAGCCCGAGTCTTCTATGTCGCCAAACATGTCGAACATGGAAACTTGTCCGCGATCGTTATCGCGCTGACGGCGCGCAACATCATCAAGCAGCGAAGTTTCGTCTACGAAATGTATCAACTGTTTGCGCGTATAACCCGTAGAGTCGAACGCACCACCCATTATTAAAGCTTCAAGCGTTTTGCGATTCCAGCACTTATAGTCAACGCGATTCACAAAATCGTGCAAACTGCTAAATGCTCCATTGCGCTCGCGCTCGGCAATAATTTCTTCCGCTACATTGCGTCCAACACCGCGCACGCCGACCAAACCAAAACGAATACCACCCTCAACCGGCGTAAATTCAGCATTCGATGAATTTACATCAGGCGGCAAAACCGCTATGCCACTATGCTTGCAGCTGGCAATATAGCGTATCAGCCTATCGGTTTTGCCCATGTAGCTAGAAAGAACAGCCGCCATGTAATCGTTAGGGTAATGCGCTTTCAAAAACGCTGTGCGCATAACAAGAATCGCATATGCCGCTGAGTGCGATTTATTAAAAGCGTACTTAGCGAATTTCTCGGCATCGTTCCAAATTTGCTTGGCAATTTCAAGCGGAAAACCGTTTTCTACCGCGCCATTATTCCAGTCTTCCTGAAGCTCTTTCATAACGTCGAGCTTTTTCTTGCCCATAGCCTTGCGCAACTTGTCAGCCTTTCCAGCTGAAAAGCCACTCATCGCCATAGAAATCTGCATGATCTGCTCTTGATAGACCATGGTGCCATATGTTTCTTCCAAAATAGGACGCAGGCGCTCGTCGTAATAGTGAATTTGCGTTTTGCCCGATGCAACTTTTACATAGTCGTCCACCATGCCCGACTCTAGCGGACCCGGACGGTTCAACGCGATTGAAGCCACAATATCGGAGAAGCGTCGCGGGGGCAGACGCTTGAACAGGCTTACATAAAGCGCACTTTCAACTTGGAACAAGCCATCCATATTGCCCGAGCGCATAAGTTCAAATGCAGCCTCATCGTCGGTCGGTATTTCTTCAGGAATTATTTTTTCACCGGTGCGAGCCTCTATGTTGCGGCACGCGCGCGACAACACACCCAGCGTGCGCAACCCCAAAAAGTCCATCTTCAAAAGACCAAGTTCGGGGGTGTAGTGCCCATCGTATTGGGTAATTATGCCGCCACCCTTAGTGTCGCGTTTCATAGGTACATGGTCGCTCATAGGATCGCGGCAAATAATTGTGGCGCAAGCATGCACGCCTTCACCGCGCACATGCCCCTCAATTGACAAAGCTCCATCCAGAATTTTCTTCGCCACTTCATCGGTTTCATAAGCAGTTTTTAGGTCGGGGTTTTTGGCAATAGCATCTTTAATACTTATACCCAACTCATCTGGAATCATCTTCGATATGCGATCGCCCGAACCATAATCGAAGCCCAGTACACGCGCAGCATCGCGCACAGCATTTCGCGCCTGCAACGTACCAAATGTAATAACGCCCGCTACATGATCTTCGCCATAAACCTGCTTTATGTGCTCAATAACTTCACCGCGCCGTTCATCGTCGAAATCGACATCAATATCGGGCATTTCCACGCGCTCGGGTGACAAAAAGCGTTCGAACAGCAAGCCGTTAGTCAGCGGGTCAAGATCGGTAATTCCCATGGCGTAAGACACAATAGCGCCTGCAGCAGACCCACGTCCGGGACCAACTCCAATACCCTGACTGCGCGCCCACTCTATATATTCCTGAACAATAAGAAAGTATGCCGGAAAACCCTGCTGGATAATAATGCTCATCTCGTAGTCGGCGCGCTCTTGCGCCTCGGGAGGCACCGGCGCTCCATAGCGGCGCTCAAGGCCCGCTTGTACCTGCTTGCGAAAATAGCTTTCCTCCGTTTCGCCTTCGGGTAGAGGAAATTTAGGCAAGATACTGTCGCGCTCAAGTTCAACGTTGCACTTCGCCGCCAGTTCTACCGTGTTATCACACGCTTCCGGGAAATCAGCCATAACGGCTCGCATTTCTTCCTCAGTTTTCATGTAGAACTGATCGTTTTCAAACTTCATCCGCTTAACATCGTTCACAGAAGCGCCCGTACCTATGCATAGCATAAGATCTTGCGCGGTAGCGTCTTCCTGAAGCAAATAATGAAAGTCGTTCGTGGCGATAGTTTTCAAACCAACTTCTTGCGCCACTTTCACCAGCTGATGATTTAGCTGCGTCTGCGTAAGACCACCGTCGGTGGTAAGCCCTTGGTTTTGCAGCTCTATATAAAAGTCGCCCTCGTCAAAACATGCAGCCAGCGTTCGTGCCCACTGTACAGCTTCATTAAATTGCCCTGCGTCTATCATGCGCGGAACAATGCCCGCGATGCATGCCGACGCACCTATTATTCCGCTACCGTATTTCTGCAATTGCTCTAGCGTGGTACGCGGCTTGTAGTAGAAATTATCAACATGGCTTTCGCTAACAAGCTTTAGCAAGTTGTGATAACCCTGCGTAGTCTTCGCCAACAACAACAGGTGATAAAGCCTAGGTTTAACATCGGTTCTAAGTTCGCTATCGGTCGTAAAATAAACCTCGCAACCATAGATTGGCTTTACAGTTTTACCAGTTTCCGCCTTTACAGCTGCACAGGCATCGCACAGTTCCACCACACCGCTCATAACACCATGGTCGGTTATTGCTACTGCAGGCATACCTAAGTCAGCTGCGCGACGAACCATGTCTTTAACATGGGTTATTCCGTCCAAAAGAGAGTATTCAGTATGATTGTGCAAATGCACGAATGCCATATCTTGCGCCTCGGTTCTATGATTAATGCGCCATGTTGTGTTTTGAATGCGAATGCGGCGCTTCGTTTGTCTATGCCATCATAGCAGCATTCAGACTTCGCGAACATCGAACATTCTATGCATTTTCGATTGATTTTACATTTAACGGCATATTAGGAGACGCAAACTGTAAATAGCGCATTACAAGACAGGATACAGCATCTGCAGTTTATTACATAAATATTGCTTGTTTTTAGAAGGAGGCGCAAGGAATATGCGTTCCTTGCACCCCCATATTGTGAGTTTACGCCCTGCGTGATGCTGTATCTGTCTTGTTTGCTTTTCGACGACGCATGCAAACAATTGATGCCGCAAGAGTTACCGCAGACACAAGCGCCATAACAATACCCGTTATAAGCAAGGCTGCGTTCATAGGATTATCTCCCGTTTTAGCCAGAGAAGTGCCCGCAGCTAATACGTTTTGCGCAGGAAGCTTAGTAGGCACACGCACATATTTCGTAACGGTATTAGTGTTAGGCTTGGTAGGACTTGTGGGCTCAACACCTCCGGGTTCATTATCGCTTGGCTTTGTTGGATCGGCGGGCGCATTAGATGCAAGCTTATAAACTATATCTGCACGCTTTAGAGCACCAGTATCTGTATCGCGCGTGTCTACTCTGCTCTCTAATACATAATCTCCAACATGTTCAGGTGTATCTGCTATGGCATACGAATAGATACTTTTAGCGCCAGCATTGTATTTAGGAAGCTCTATGAAAGCATCTTGCGTGCTTTCTCCTGCATTTACTTCCACAAAATCCATTTCATCTTCGCCCGCTTGTTTAGAAAGAGACACACGAAGAGGCGAAGTGTCTTTATCTGAGCTACCTTCCCACTTCACACTGTATTCCACTTGCGTGAGATGCAGCGTGTGATTAAACGCAGGATACATGGCTTTTGATTTCTCTGTTTCTATATCAGGAGATACTGTGCATGAAATAGATGAAGCCCTATCCGCTTTCACGCTCTCATGCATTGGATCTATTACAGATGCAAGCCATGTACTTTGTGCATCTATACCCTCTATGGTGGCACTTTGATCGGGCGCTAGGTAAAGCACTCCGTCTTCTGTAAGATGTGCGCCGTCCACATCTCCTGCAGTTGTACCGTTTGCGGCACGCAAAGTGCCATCATCTGCAATGCGCACTTCGCATTCAAGCACAGTACCTGCTAAGTCTTTAACCTTTAAGGCGTAGGTGCGCGCATCGTCTGACGTATCAATATGTATGACATACGGAAAAAGCGCATCTTTTGCAAACTTGGGAAGTGAAGTGTCATCAGAGTAGTCGCGCTGGGCGCAAAGCATGTTTGTTATAGAAATCTTGCCCGTAGTATGCGTCTCTGCTTCCTCGCTTGTAAGTATCAAATTTTGGAAAGGCAGATACAGGGCAACAGATTCACCTTCAGGTATTACGCCTTCAAAGATGCCACTATATCCACTTACTTGGTTTTCTGTTATGTGCAAGGCTCTGTCAGATGTATCACTACCATCTGTAAGGTGCTGTATGACCGAATATGTAATGCCACTTGGAAGACTCGGAAAGTGTGCATAGTCGCCACAGCGCAGATACACCATAAGCTCTACTGTGTTTGCACTAGAGCTATACGCGGGCTCTGTGCTGTAAGAAGAGCCTAGCGGGATATCTTCTTCTGCTGCCCTAGATACGGGAAGCGACTTGTTTGTTTTTGGCTCTTGTTCACTAGCTGCAGCAGAAGATGTGCCAGAAGACGAGCTAGCAGCAGAGGGTGAAGCAGCAGACGAATCAGCGGACAAACTATCAGAAGATGAGCTGCCAGAGGCGCTAGCAGAAGATCTCTCGGAAGAGCTGTCAGGCGCAGAAGCTGCATCCACCGAAGAAGATTCTGCCTTATCAGCCGTGTCATTTTCGGATGTTTCATCCTGCTTTGTCTGTTGTTCATCCTCTAGTGGTTCACTAACACAAGGAAGCGAACGAACCTCAGATGCAACCGCTTCAACACTTCTGGCGGCATTCTGCTCAACCACATCTTTGTCGCTATCATCTCGCACATATATATCTGGAATGAAACTAGCTTTATCATATATGTAACCTTCAGGCGCGCTATCAAGTTCAAATTTGATGGAGTATGTATACGTGCGCTCAATATCTCCCTCATCTTTTATGTGCACCTGCGCGCCTTCCGTATTGATAAGTTCAGTATGCATTAGAAGTCCGCCTGTTACGTCAGACGGAATTACAGGCGCAACCGGCGCATCAGGGGCTTGCACAACATCGCGGTTATTAACCACATCTAGGCGCGTTGCAGATAAGGTTGAAGGCACCATTAAGCAAAGCGACACAACAAGACACACCGCACTTACAACCAGTGTTTTTGTCTTGAAGAAAGTGTGTGTCTGTTTGTTTTTAATGCGGTTGGTACGCATGTCTCTCATCCTTTTCTGCATCGTCTTTAACCGTGTTGGATTGAAGGTACTTAATGCCCTAGATAATGCCCTAGACATCCTCTGTAAGGGATTTCAGCATGTCATATATATCTTTTGAGCACGGCATAGTGGCTTGCTCGTCAAAGTAGTAATTGCCATCCGCGCCTATACAGGGTTCATCTACCTCTGCCCATGCGCCCTCTACATCCAAGTTGTAATCCCAGCCACCTGAATAGCTCACATGTGCACTGTCGATAAGAAGTCCAGTTACTTCTTCTGGTTGAAGCAGCGCTGCCCAGTAGTAATAGCCATCCTTGTCATATACCCACACATTGGTCGGAGCGCTACCACTCTCACATGCCTTTTTATAATCGGAAATAGTCATTACAGAAGACTCAGGAATGGCGCGGGCACTATGTTCAACCCACATACCTTCCGTGCCGTCATAGAGTGCCTCTTTAGCACGCAGCTTATCTCCCGCTTTCCAAGATGCATAGTCAACGAACGCTTGCTCATATGTTCCACGTACATCGTTTGCGCTACTTTGCAGGTTCTTGTTAAAAGTTGGCATATAGTAGGCACCACTACCGCCAAATGCTATGTCTACCTTACCTTTTGCGTATGTACCATCTGCTCTATATTCAAGCGGTGTGTCTGGCTCTATATCTTGTACTGTATGACTTGTGGAATACCTCTTAGTAGATAGCTCGTGACTAAGTTTTACGCGCACAAGAACAGGCTGCGCTTCTTTGTCTCCATCATCCGATGCATAGTTTTCGAAGTATACGTTTTTATCTCCGTCAGATTTAAAACCTGAGAAATCGTCATGTAGACGAGCGCCTGTGATAGTGTTCGTATTTCCATCGGTGTTAGAAGTGGTGGCACACTCTACAACAACACTAACTTCAATCTCGCCTGTTGCGCCATTAAATGTAGCTTCATCGCCGTTATATTTCTTGCCATCAATTACAAAAGTAGGACCAAAAACGGTAATTCCAGAAGATGTAATCTTGCCACCACTTGTAAGGTTAAGTACATGGCTTCCACTAGCGTTGTACATTTTGAGCGTAAGACCTACCGGAATATTTATATCGCTTGCGCTTTTACACTGCCCTAGAATCTCAACTGTATCTCCCGGATGTGCAGCACTTATAGCCTCACTAAGAGAATCGTAAGGGATACTATTAATAAGCGCATATGTAAGACGATTGGGATAGCTTACAGATACTTCTGCAATACGATTAGCACACGCTGCATCTGCAGCAGAAAACGCACCAGTATAGGAAGTGTCAGACACACTAAATGAATCCCTACCATCTGCCAATATAAGCATGTCTTGATATTCAGTAAGAATTGATTGCGCTATACAGGCAGATACTAAGTAATTACCTTTGGAATTAACATGCGTAGAGTCGCTTAAAAATGCAAAATCGTTACCATTGCCTAAATAAGTTTGCCCAGCATCGCGTATTACAGTACATCCGGGTATAACAAAATCTACCACTCCAGCCTGTTCAACCGCTTCAACACACGCCTTAGAGTTTGTATAGCATTCATCCACTGTACCCGAATAACCATCTCTTGCACCGATACCCATATTGGATTTTTTGCTTGCACTACATTTATCAACCCAATCAGCAAACCATGCAATCTTGGCTCCCGGTTGGCGAGAACTATCATGTAAAAGGTCTACAACTCTCTGCAGTCCATTCTTGAACTCATCCGGTGTACACTGCGAAGCCGATTCCATCCAATCCTGCACAACAATTACGTCCCATACATCTTTTGCTTGTAGTTCTGCAACATAATTAGCTCCACAAGCATTAACACCCGTTATGTGGTTTATCTGCGTACACCTAGGGCGAGATGCGTTTGTCTTAAAAAGCCCATGAGCACCAGCTGAGTTTCCTGTAAGTTCAATCTTTATGTTTGTGCCTAATCCGGCAGACTTAAGGCTATTGCATAGCGCTTGATCAGATGCAATATTTAAGAATGTGTGACTATTTCCTATCCTTAATACACGCAATTCCTCAAGTTTTAATTGTATATCGGGATGCGATTCAGTATATCTACCTGCACAAGAATTCATATGGGCATACATCTCAAATTGCCTATTCTGAGGAAACGCATCGTCTGCAATGTTTGTTACAGAATCAGACACTTTAATGGTATTTAGATTCGTGCAGTCCTTAAAAATGCTTGATGATATAGATGTAACACCATCGCTTACAACAATGTCAGTAATACTTGAATTAGCAATATCGTTGTACCATTGCACCTCAAAACTTGAACCCTGAATATTAGGCATATTGCCAGTACCGGATATAGTTAAAGTACATTTATTACTACCACTATTAACCACGCTGTAAGTAAGCGATGAATTAGGAATGCATCCTGACTTTGCAGTATCTGCAAATGCCACAAAAGGCACTAGCAGCATTACTGCAAGCAAAAGCATTATGAACTTAATTACAATACTTTTTATATCCTTTATAGCTTTCATCGCTTACCTTTGTCTTTCCATATTTACTAACTAATCAATCTGTAAGTAATGAATAGGTAGTTAAATTATTCGTCTAAGAAAAGTTATTGTGGTGAGGTAGCGATATAAAAATTGAACTATTCGCTACCCCAGCGATTGTTTCTAACACAAAACTCACTTTGTAATATAAAATCGCACACTATGTCGTTATTGACAGAATTACTCTAGTACCGAATGACAAACATAGGCATCACATACAGAGAAGATGCGCTTTCACAGTTTTCCCAATTTGCCTTATCAGAAGATCCATCTAGATAAACAGCAGCCATAACTGTAAGAGGAGCCGCTTCTTGCTTCCCATTCCAAGCAGAAGTACTAATTAGCATACGATCATCAGCCGAAAAACCAGAGCATAGATTACGAACAAGAGCCTCGTTAGCCACCATCTCGGGCGTCATGTTCAATCCGGTAGAAGCATCGAATGTAGCATTTACACCATCAACTCTATACGTGTTAAACGTACTCGTTACAGTATCTCCTAAAGTAGGCAAAGTAATTTTCTGATTAACTGCATTTGCGGCTTTCCCTGAAATGTTAAATGCATAGTCTTTAGCTACAGCACAACTGGCAATAGTTGGCTTATTTGCAAGCCAGCCATCTGCTTCAGCGCTGTTAATGTAGGTGTTTACCCATGTTTTATCGAAAGATACACCGGCTTCTATAGGCTTAGTTGCTTGATCTACACTAACTTTATTCTCTTGCGAAGTTAAAAGCACAGCCTCACGAGTTTTTTCATTGCGACCGATAATCGTGAATTTGGTGTCATCGATATTAACCTCGCCTGATCCAATTTCAGCAGCAGCAATCGCAGCGCTCTGGGTTGCGTTTACTCGACCGAGCGATTTAGCGAACATGTTGTAGATACCCTCAGACATCTCCATTGTGCCATCTTTGTCAAAGTAGTATTTACCATCTTTCACACAGGGTTCGTTGATGTCTGCATAAGTGCCCTGAACATTGATGGTGTAGTTCCAGCCGCTGGTAGAATTTACAGCAGCATCGTTGATAAGAAGACCAGTTACCTCTCCGGGCTGAACAGCACTTGCCCAGTAGTAGAAACCATCTGTGTCATACACCCAAGAAGCTGCAGGAGAGCCAGCAGTTGTCCACTCGGTAACTGAAGAGAATACTTGGCTGGCAGGAATTGCTTTAGCCTTATGCTCAACGGCTTCAGCAGAAGAGGCGCCATCATAACCTATTTCTGTTTCTTGCGCTGCTTGATCTAATGCCCAATCAGTGTAGTTAGGAGATGGGTTCTTTGAACTTCTAACATCGTTGTCGGTACTATTAATATTCTTGTTAAAAGTTGGCATGTAGAACTCGCCGCTACCACCTAGAGTTACTGCAATATCACCGGATGTATACTGGTTATTAGCAGTAGGAGCAAGTGCGGTATCAGCCGCTATAACAGTTTGTTCTGCATCTGATACAGAAGCCTGAGTTTTGTATTCATGCGTTAGCTTTGCACGAACCAATACAGGGTTTGCTGTAACCGTATCACTACTTGTTACATAGTTTTCAAAGTAGACATTTTTGTCATGTCCATCTTTAAAACCATTAAAATCGTCATGTAAACGTGCGGCTGTGTAAGACGTTGTTGCGCTCGGCGGGTTTGAGTCATTATTAGGCGTTAATGCACCTGTCACAGCAGCAAAGGTAGCAGGTACACCAATAGCAAGTGCAAGTGTTACAGACAAACCTGCTGTTAGCGCCTTCTTTCCCTTCCTCTTTTGCTTAGGCTCTGTTACTGTCGTATAAGACATTTTTAGAGCTCCTTTCTCTCATATAGTCTCTAGAAACTTGTCTAACTTTGCACGCAGGGGTATCTTCACCGCCCTTGCGTGCGCCCCTAAATTTCTTCGCTATCTAATTGCACCACCTCCCTTCAGAGGCATATACGCCTGATATGTATCTTTGCGTGTTTTAGCTTTTCTATCTGTTATGCAAGAAATAGCAAAAACTAATAGAGCGACGGATATAACCCACCCAACACCAACCATCCACCACTCCCTTACAAGCTGTATTACTGCTCCGGCTATTGCGCTTGATGCCACAACTTTGCCCACTATGTTTTCAGGGGATACTAGTATTTCATCAGGTGTTTGATTCATAACACCCTGCGTTCTAAACACTCGTTTGGTGGGGTCGGTTTCGTCTGCGTAAACATCTACTATGCGATGGGTAATAGATGTACCTGTTGCAGTTAGATATGTAATGTCGTCGCCTTCACGAAGACTTGTTGGATCTGTTGTGTGTGTTATGACAAGCGTGCCTTTAGGATAAACGCTCTCCATTGAAGAAGATGCCACTATTGCAGCTGAGTACCCTGCAAAACTTATAGGTGTGCCACCAGATGCAAATATTTTCGCCCCCACAATAGCCGCGCACACCAATACAAGGCACACTAAAAATACGATATTTGAGGCGACATGGCGCTTTTTTGCTGGGGGCTTATTTGCGGTAGTATATGATTGAACCACCCCGTGTTTAGGATAGCGGCGCGCGCCCTCAGGGAAATAAGCATCGGGATAAGCAGGATTGCTAAGACTTTTTGTCACATAAAAGCTAGCAGGGACAGAACCTGCGATTTGGTGCCGGGCGCCGCCGCTTTGCCCTACCCCACGGGACGGTTGGGGTGGGTAAGCGGAATTTGCCGCATGCGGAACCATACCGTACATATGTCCGCATACAGCATCCTTAGATGAAACATATTCTGTTTTCGTAAGGGTTTCCTTAGAGTTTATGTTCCCTTTCGGGAAAAACCCTAAATCAGTGAACCCCCCCCCTCAATCTTTTTTCCGTTTGGGGAGGAAGCCTCGGCAGGACTGGTGACAAAAATGAATTCATCCATAAATGCAGAAGGAACAGTTATGCACTCCGGAACACTTGCAGAAGGCATCTGCTGTATTTTTGCACTACGTAGAACCATCTTTGACAAAACACTCTCTTG
Organism: Adlercreutzia sp. ZJ154; assembly: GCF_011039055.1. NCBI lineage: Bacteria > Bacillati > Actinomycetota > Coriobacteriia > Eggerthellales > Eggerthellaceae > Adlercreutzia > Adlercreutzia sp. ZJ154. Next base: position 105,448 of record NZ_JAAKEF010000003.1, on the reverse strand, counting down.
TTTCTTAAAAGTGCCAATCGAACAGATTGCATTAAACCACGCATTAACCTATTCGCAAACCCGCGACTCGCCAATACTTGCTTTTCTCCACAAATCGAACATCGAAGCAACTTCTCAGCAACTTCTCGACTTAACTACAACCCAACTGCAATTCTTCCTAGAGTAACTGCAAAAGGTTGCGCCTAGTTTGAAGAACGATTAAGTGCTTGCAGCCCAAAGAACTAATTACATAACATACAAATACAAGCTTGCAGAAAGTTTTTTACGGAAAAGTGGTCAAAACTTCCAGCTTTCCACTGTGAAAAGCGCAAAATAGCGCCTATAGATGCACCCCCAAATGCTGTTTGCCCAGTGTTCTCCACAATTCAAGCCAGCTATATGGCAATCCGACCGTGGAAAGTCGGAAGTTTTGACCATTTTTGTCAATTTATTTCTCTCGCTACGCATTTCTGTCAATCCGCTTTCCGTTTGCTTGTCCGAGATGTGCCTGTTTCAACAATGCGTAGCAAACACTGCTTTCGCACCATCGGTGAAAAGCGCATCTTTTACGATGAGCACCGAATCATACTGCTCCAATCTATGGTTTCGAACATGGTCGAAACCGTAAAGCAATTTGGTGATTGTTTCTATTGCAGTCGAAACCCTGCGGTGAAAACAAACATTTCAGGGCGCGGCAACTTCGCAACTTAGCTGCAATTCTTAAGAAGATATAACAAGAATGCGCTCTATGCGCTTATTGATTAATTGCTTTATATATGGGATGCGCTGTTCCAATGCGGGGTTTGGTGCAAAAATTTGCTCCACTTCCTCGGCACTTATAAAAACTTCACAAAGAGACACAGTTAGTAACATTGAAAGTAAGCGCAGACAGGTGCAACTATCGCATTACGCGGCGGATAACGCCTATTCTTTCTTCCACTTCATCAACAACAGTTTTTATGCGACGCTCGGGAATATTAGGATTCTTAGACAGTATTTCATGCAAGCTATCAGTGTATCCGTTTAGCGCATCGGAGGTGAACCAATCAAAATAGCCATCGAATAGACGAACCTGATCTATTGGTTTCATGCCCCCATACTTAAAGGGCTTTGCCTTGTACAGAAAATCTGCCGGGACTTCCAATAGTTCGACATTAGACCACAAACAAGAACCGGTATCGAACACCGGAGCCAAGCGCGTAACCTCCAGCGTTTCAACATTGCGAATTATTCCAAAATTGCGGTAATGCCGATCGCGATTCGCCAATATATAATCACACACAAACATCTTGGCTAGTTGCGTCATAACTTCGTGCGCATCTAACCCTAAATCGACACAACGCTTAACGTAAAATTGCAGTTCAGACAGGTTATTCGGCTGTTTCACATTGCGAATTACATCCCACGCAGCTATAAGTTCTTCATCGGGTTCTAGCATGTTTTCGCAAGCTGAATACACGCGCCGCCCATCTTCAAAAAGCGTATACGGCAAATATTCACCTGCATTCATTAGACGCGAATGCAATTCCGTTGCAGCAACTTCGTTGTAAGGCTCTTGGTTAAATGCGCCAACACCGGCTTTCAGCAAAATGCGCTTACCGTTAACTATCTTCCATTTCTTCAGAAGATCGCCGCCTAGCGTGCTGTTCGGCGAAGATAAGTTAATGCTTGCATAGTCCGGCGCATCAGGAGACGACCCAGACGAGTCTTGCCCCAAGGTTAGAAAGCCCAAATCGTCAGTAAAATCGTTATCGAAAAAGTTAATCTCTTCCCAAGTTTTAGGATCGTCTTCATTGTTCAGCCAATAGCGATCCGACAGCGACAAGCCAAAACTTTTCTCCGCAAGCACTAGCGTGCTTGCAAGATTTAAATTTTCCAATAACCGATCTATCTGAGCGCGAGAGGCCGGTATAGCACGCGCAGCCCACCAATAATTTATTTCACTTTTGGTTATTTCGCCACGCCTATCATGTATACCTATCGGAGCCGCTTCTAAACATTCGGTTCTGGTTATGCGCGTAGCCTTATGCTGCTCCATATCGTACTCAAACGCCAGCACAGGCGTGTTTTTATTCATAAGAATATAATTTGCTAGACCCATAACCAATTCACCCCGCTCTGCATACCGGAAGCATTTCAATCTCGATTATAGAGGATACAGACAGAAAATATGAAGAGGGTCTAGGCACATTACCCAGACCCTCTAAAAACAGGCTCAATTCAAGCGGTTAGACCCACTTAACTCAGAGGCTATTTCCCCTCGTCTACATATCGAATCTGGCGTTCGTACCACTCTAAGCGATCGCGGCTAGACTCTAGTTCCGCCTTATCCTGCGCAGATTCATGCACAGCCTCTAATTCCTTGATGTGCTCACGCATTTCATCGGCACGAGCCGCCATAGACTCGCGGTCGATATCTTTCACGTTCTTACCGAAACGTCCGAGCACCGTCAAGATGCCGTTATACATCTGCGTAGCACCTTCGCTTATCAGGAATTCTTCCTTCTGCGAACCAGCTTCGTCAAGATTCAGCGTACAGATGCCGGATTTGCTGTTCAGCGCTACCAACAGTTCGTGACCAGCTAAAACGCCATACGAACCTTCGCAACCCGGAACGGATGCGTAATATACGCTGTCATCGAACAGCTTGCGCGTAGGCGTGGCTACGACACAATGGAACGTGGAAGCCATTTATGCCTCTTCCTTCATCTTCTCGTAAGCTTCGTAAACATCCTCAATGGGACCCTTGTTCTGGAAGCACTGCTCGGGAATGTGGTCGCACTTGCCATCAAGAATTTCAGCGAATGAACGTACCGTGTCTTCAACTGGCACATAAACGCCCGGTACACCAGTAAATACCTCGGCTACGTGGAACGGCTGACCCAAGAACTTCTGGATCTTACGTGCACGGTTAACCGTTAGCTTCTGGTCTTCAGACAACTCGTCCATACCAAGAATGGCAATAATGTCTTGCAGGTCTTTGTATTCCTGCAAAATCTGCTGCACGCCCACAGCTACGCGATAGTGCTCATCGCCAACAATTTCAGGATCTAGTGCACGGCTGGTAGATTCCAGCGGGTCAACCGCAGGATAAATGCCCAGCTCGGCGATAGAACGCGAAAGAACCGTCTTAGCATCCAAGTGAGTAAACGTGGTAGCAGGTGCGGGGTCGGTAAGGTCGTCAGCAGGAACGTAAACAGCCTGAACCGAAGTAATGGAACCGGTTGTTGTAGAGCAAATGCGCTCCTGCAGGTCGCCCATTTCGGTTGCCAATGTAGGCTGATAACCTACAGCTGAAGGCATACGACCAAGCAGAGCCGACACCTCAGAGCCAGCTTGGGTAAAGCGGAAGATGTTGTCAATAAACAACAACACGTCCTGACCCTGATCGCGGAAGTATTCCGCCTCGGTCAAACCTGCCAGACCAACGCGCAGACGTGCTCCGGGAGGCTCGTTCATCTGACCATATACAAGGCAAGTCTTGTTAATAACGCCAGACTCTTCCATCTCTAAGTAAAGGTCGGTACCCTCGCGAGTACGCTCACCTACGCCGGTGAACACCGAAGTGCCGCCGTGCTCCTGAGCCAAGTTGTTAATTAGCTCTTGGATAGTAACTGTTTTACCTACACCAGCACCACCGAACAGACCGGTCTTACCACCCTTTACATAGGGTTCGATAAGGTCAACAACCTTAATACCGGTTTCGAACGTTTCCGTCGAAGTAATAAGGGTGTCGAACGGGGGCGCCGGATGGTGAATAGGCATCCATTCCACATCGGTTGGCATAGGCTTGCCATCTACCGGCTCACCCATAACATTCCAAATGCGTCCCAATGTCGATTGCCCAACGGGCATCGTAAGCGGCGAACCTGTATCAACGGCTTCAACGCCGCGAACAAGACCGTCTGTAGAAGTCATAGCAACAGTACGCACAATGTCGCCCGGAAGCTGGGTTTGCACTTCAAGTACAGTGCTGAACTCGCCGGCAGGCGTGGTCGCATTCACGGTAAGAGCATTGTAGATAGACGGCATAGCGTCTGGCGGAAACTCAACATCTACAACAGCGCCAACTACGCGAACAATACGTCCGGTTGCACCCGTTGTCTGACTCCTTTCTTGATAAGTAGTATCAGCCATTTATTCCTCCAAAGCTGCAGCGCCACCAACGATCTCGGTGATCTCGGTTGTAATAGCGCCTTGACGTACACGGTTGTATACACGAGTCAAAGTAGCGACCATTTCATTGGCATTATCCGTCGCCGACTTCATAGCATTTCTACGAGCGCCTTGCTCACCAGCCGCCGAGTCCAACAGCGCAAAGTTCACTGAGTTGCGAATATAGCGCATCATCAGCCAATGCATAACGGTTGAAGCGTCAGGTTCATAATCGACATCACCCGGCGGAAACTCGTCTGAAGGCTCGCGGAACTGCATGAAGATATCTTCTTCTGCCTTCACAAGACCTAATATTTCAGCATAGCTCTCGCGACTAATCGGAAGAACCTGCTGCATAACAAGCGTTTGCTCGGCTGCGTTCTTGGCGTGGTTGAAGACAACGTAGACTTCATCTAACGGATCTTCATCCTGAGCGTATTGCGGAGCGATGTATTTCGAAATCTCCACCGACTCCTCATACGATGGGTCGGCTGACAAGCCAGCAAATTCAAACACAGGCTTCACACCGCGATAGCCGAAATACCCGATGGCTTTTTTGCCGCAAGCGGCAATTTCCACCTTCATGCCAGCGGCTTCTTTCTCGTGGATTAGCCCATCGGCGGCGCGCAACACTGTGCTGTTAAATCCACCTGCAAGACCGCGGTCTGATGTTACAACCACCACAAGAGCACGCTTAGCATTGTCATGAACGCGCAATAACGGCTCAGAGTCGATAGGTGCATGCGGCGCTGTGGATACAAGCATATCCGATACCGCACGAGCCCAAGGAAGTGCACCTTCCATTCGCTCGGTTGACTTGCGGATTTTCGCGGCAGCCACCATTTCCATGGTGCGCGTTATCTGCTTCGTCGATGAGACGGAGTTGATTCGTCTTTCTATGTCGTGAAGGTTTGGCATTTACCTTACCTCCTTTTTACTCCGTCGTCGCGAAGGACTTCTTGAACGCACTTATTGCTGCGTTCAGGTCAGCCTCTATCTGGTCGGTCAGCTTCTTCTCCGTGTTAATAGCATCTATAATGCCCGCATTGTTCAGGCGAATGCTATCTAGCATTTCAGTACGGAAACGCACTACATCAGCAAGCGGCATATCGTCTAGGTAGCCTTTGTTGCCTGCATAGATTGCAATTACTTGCTCAGCTACAGGCATAGGGTTATACCTGCCCTGCTTCAGTATTTCAGTCATATGTGAACCACGAGTCAGCTGGTCTTGCGTAGCCTTATCCAAGTCGCTACCAAACTGGGTAAACGCTTGCAGTTCACGATAGCTTGCCAGATCGAGACGCAATGAACCAGCTACCTGCTTCATAGCCTTAATCTGCGCAGAACCACCAACACGAGAAACCGAAATGCCTACATCAACCGCAGGACGCTGACCTTGGAAGAACAGGTCGGTCTGCAAGAAGATCTGACCGTCGGTAATGGAGATAACGTTCGTCGGAATGTAAGCGGACACGTCACCTGCTTGCGTTTCGATGATAGGAAGTGCAGTCATCGAACCGCCGCCGTTCGCGTCGCTCATCTTCACTGCGCGCTCTAGTAAGCGGCTATGCAGATAGAACACGTCTCCAGGATATGCTTCACGTCCGGGCGGGCGGCGCAGCGTCAGCGACATCTGACGATAAGCAACAGCCTGCTTGGACAGATCGTCATAAACGATTAGTACGGCGCGACCCGGATTGTCCGGACCAGCCGGTTGACCATTTTCGCCGTTATAGATAAAGAATTCGCCCATTGCAGCACCAGCCATAGGAGCAATGTATTGCAACGGAGCAGAGTCAGACGCATTCGCTGCCACAATAATTGTCTTATCCATAACGCCATGGCGCTCAAGCGTTTCAACAACACCAGCCACAGTAGAAGCCTTCTGACCAATGGCAACATAGATACAGATCATGTCTGTTTCTTTTTGGTTGATGATAGCGTCAATTGCGATAGCGGTCTTACCAGTTTGGCGGTCGCCAATGATAAGTTCGCGCTGACCACGACCAATGGGGATCATCGAGTCGATAGCCAAAATACCTGTCTGCATAGGTTCGTCAACCGGACGACGAGCAGTAACGCCCGGAGCCTTAAACTCTACAGGACGCGTGCCTTCTGCCTGAATTGGACCTTTGCCGTCTATCGGCATACCCAGCGGATTCACAACGCGACCCAGCAGACCTTTGCCCGCAGGAACCTCAACGATGCGGCCGGTAGTACGAACCTGATCGTTTTCCTTGATAGCAGTGACATCGCCAAGAAGAACGGCGCCTACTTCATCTTCTTCGAGGTTTTGAGCCAAACCGTAAACGGTCTTGCCACCCTCCCCGATGAATTCGAGCAATTCGCCAGCCATCGCATCACGCAGGCCGTCTACACGGGCAATTCCGTCACCGACCTGAATGACCGTGCCGACTTCGCGCGACTCCACGCTGACATTCAGCGCGTCGAGCTGCTTGCGCAGAGCTTCGTCGATTGTCTGAGCGGTGATTTCAGTCACTAGCTTTCACCTCCATCTGTTTCCTTTAGTGTGTGACGAGCGCGATTCAGCTGGCTTATCATGCTAGCGTCAATACGCATTCCATTCACACTCATAACTATGCCGCCCAAAATAGACTTGTCGACGCTTTCGTTTAGCATCGCTTCAAGACCAAGGTCGGCCTGAACTTTATCCTTGATAAGTTTGCGCAGATCGTCGTCAAGCGAAACCGCTGTAACCACATCTACCACGCAAAGATTGAGCTCCTGCTTCATAAGCTCAGCGTACATGCGAAATACACGCGGGAGCTCTTCGGCGTCGCCATTTTCCGCCATTATTGATGCAACCTTGCTAAAAGCTATGTTGCAGTCGGCGAATGCAGCCTCGGCCAGTTGGCGGCGCTGCTCTGGAGTGTAATCAGGGTTAGCTAGCGCTAAGGAAAGATCCATATCAGAATACATCAGGGTCTTCACCTGATCCATTTGGTTGCGCACTTCTAACACCGCATCTTTACCGCCAGATGCGTTAGCCGCATTGAACATCGCCTCCGCATAGACGGCGATCTTCTCACGCTGTACGAGACGATTAGTTGCCATTGAAGCTACCTGCCTCTTTGACATAACGCTCTATGATGGCGCGATGCTCGGCATCAGACAAATCTTCACCAATAAGCTTTTGAGCCACATTGATTGATGTGTCAGCTATAGATGCCTGCAGCTCAGCTATTGCAGCCTTCTTCTCGGCTTCAATAGTAATCTTCGCCTTGGCTATCATTTCGGCTGCCTCGGCGCGCGCCTTCTCTTGTATGTCGGCCTTCACAGCTTCGCCTGTAGCACGTGCATCGGCAACTACTTGAGTAGCCTGCACCTTAGCTTCTGCTAGCTGTTCTCTGTACTCTGCCAGCACACGTTCGCTTTCAATCTTCGCTTCTTCGGATTTTTTCAAAGCCTCGCGAATGGTATTCTCGCGCTTTTCTAGCATCCCATTAAACATAGGCCAGCCGAACTTCGCGAGGATTATCCAAAGAAGGATGAACGCCACGAGCATAGGAACGAATTCCATCATGTCGGGGAGAATGGCAGAGATTCCGGCACTTTCAGCCTCTTCGGCACCTTCAGCAGCAAAAGCCAGCATAGGCGTAGCGGCTAGAGCCGCAGAAGCCCCAACTATTGCACTGACTGCCTGTTTCGCTCTTGTTCTCACGTGTCTACCTCCTTCCAGCCTTTAACGGCAAATTGTTTTTTGCCTGAAGGACTAGAGGATGAACGCCAGAACGAAGCCGATAAGCGCCAGCGCCTCAGCAAGAGCAGCGCCGATGATGAAGTTGGTGAACAGACGACCCTGAACCTCGGGCTGACGAGCAGTGCCAACGCAGCAGCCATAGCAAGCGATACCGATGCCAAGACCAGGTCCAATGGCGCCAAGGCCGTAGCCGATGACCTTGAGAGCAGAGAGTACGAGTTCGATTTCCACAGTTTCCTCCTTTTACCGTTTTTGAGCCTGTTTTCCCAAAAACATTTCTTTTTATGATTACCAGCCGGAGAGCCGGATAATCCCTAAACGTAACGCACGTTTTGCGCTAGCCGAATCGTCAAATACACCTAGTTATTAGTGTGCCGAAGTGGCTAAGCTAATATAAACCGAAGTTAGCACGGTAAATACGTATGCCTGCAAGAAAGCCACCAGAGTTTCCAGCGCATACATAACTGTTAGCAGCAAAAACCACGGCACCGATATAACGCCAGTAGCTATATCTATTGACTGGATGCCCGTAGTTAAAAAGATGCCACATGCCAAAGCAAAGATGCCGAGAACCATGTGCCCTGCAAACATGTTGCCATAAAGTCGAACTGCCAACGTGAGCCAGCGAAGCACAAGCGAGATTAGCTCGAAGAACCATATGATGGGCACCATAACCACCGGCAGCCCTGAAGGAGCAATTGATTTTATGTAGCCCCAACCACCATGAGCCCTAATTCCCTGTACATTAAAGTAAATGAAAGAGATGGTTGCAAGAGCCCAAGTGACCGATATGGTTCCTGTAGGTGTTTTGCATCCGGGAATAAGTCCAACAAAGTTAGATATCAGAATAAAAAAGAAAAGTGTCGCTAAAAACGGCACATGCTTTTTGAAGCCATGACCGATAACGCCTTCGCCCATGTCGTTACGCACGAACTGATAGCCATACTCGACAGTATTAATGAATTTATTAGTTGGAATCAGAGTTAGCTTGCGTGCGGCTACTAAAATAACCACAAGCGTGAGAATCCAGCAGATTATCATCCATAAGGTGTACTGAGTAAGACCAAACGTGCCATTTCCGATAACGATAGCGGAATCGAAAGACTCCTTAAGTTCAGGTACGTGTTCCGACAATACTTCGAGAGCGTTCACGCGGACTTCCCTTCTAATCTATCTTCTAAGCATCTGCCACAGAGCAAAGCCAATTGCAGCAGCACTAAGAGCCAATACTTCAGCTAACAAAAATGCAATGCCTCTGTCGTGGTCGTATCCGAAGAACAAAGCTGCAAAAGCGAAAAGAAGCGCAAACGAAACCACTAATCCCAGCATGAGCACAATCATAGAAGCTGCGGTGCCTCCATGCGTCGTGCGCTTGGTTAATTTGAGCCCAATAACTAATGGGACAAATCCCACAAGTCCGGCTAAAACACCAAGCAAGATTGCTAGAACCATTCACGCTACCTCGTTTGCGTGCCTTGCGCATAAGCGCAACTTGTCTCCAAACGTTACAGAATGATAAACGGATTCGGATAACTACGTTACCTTTCTGAAATAATTAAAGGTGAACGGTGCCACGAATCCCGGTCAAATCGCATGAAATAGGGTGAAGCAGGAAATTCTATTGCGCAATTATGGCGAACTTCATTCTTTTTTTAATCTTGAGGGCGGAATTCACGCATCAAAATTCCCGACTCTTTAAGAAGCTGCATGGCTAGTTCGTCTGGGTAAGGATTCTGATAAACAATTTCTTTTATACCGGCATTTATTATCATCTTTGCGCACACGACACAGGGCTGCGTGTTTACATATATACTTGCGCCGTCTATATCGGTGCCGAAGCGAGCCGCCTGTATTATTGCGTTCTGTTCAGCGTGAAGACCACGACATATTTCGTGGCGCTGACCTGATGGCACCCCAAGCTGTTGGCGCAAACAGCCAGTTTCAGCACAATGCGCAAGTCCAGAGGGAACGCCGTTGTAGCCTGTAGCCAAAATGCGACGATCTTTCACTATGACCGCACCCACGCCTCTGCGCAAACATGTAGTGCGCGTAGCAACCTGATTTGCAAGAGTCATAAAATATTCGTCCCAGCTAGGACGTATATCTTGTACTGCGTCGTTCATTTAGTATTCCAATCCGGGATATAAAGGATGTGCTTCCAAAAGAGATTCAGCCCGCTTGCTCACCTGTGCTTTCACCTGTTCGTCGGTAGAATTAAACAACGTAGTTGCGATTAGCGCGCCCACTTCGCGAAATTCTGTAGCGTTCAGACCGCGTGTGGTGGCAGCCGCGCTGCCTACGCGAATGCCGCTAGTAACAAACGGACTGCGCGTTTCATTGGGAATTGTGTTCTTATTCACGGTGAAACCAACTGTTTCCAGCAGCTGCTCTGCCTGTTTGCCGGTAACACCAGATGCCGTAAGATCGACTAGACATAGATGATTGTCGGTACCTCCGGACACAAGGCGCAAGCCGCCTTCTATCATGCCGGCGCCCAGTTCGGTACAATTGCGGACAACATTTTCCATATATGTCTTATATTCAGGGCGCTGCGCTTCGCCAAAAGCTACAGCCTTGCCAGCAATAACATGCATAAGCGGTCCGCCCTGAGCACCGGGGAACATCGCCTTATCAATTTTCTTCGCTATTTCTTCGCTATTTGACAAAATGAATCCACCGCGAGGTCCGCGCAATGTTTTATGGCTAGTTGACGTTACAACATCGGCATGCGGAACGGGGCTTGGATGCAAACCGGCAGCCACTAATCCTGCGATATGTGCCATGTCTACCATTAGATATGCGCCTACACTGTGCGCTATATCGGCTAAGTGTTCGAAATCTATTATGCGCGGATAAGCGCTTGCGCCGGCTACTATCATCTTTGGGCGCACGTCGTTGGCTTGGCGCTCTAGTGCATCGTAGTCGATCATCTCGGTTTCGGGGCTAACGCCGTAACTGACCATGTTGTATAACAAGCCAGAAAAATTCACTGGACTTCCATGCGTAAGATGCCCGCCATGTTGCAGGCTCATACCCATAACGGTGCTGCCCGGCTCTACTAGCGCTAGGTATGCGCCAAAATTTGCCTGCGCTCCGGAATGCGGCTGAACGTTGGCGAATGTAGAACCAAATAGTTCGCAAGCCCGCTGGCAAGCTAAGGTTTCGACCATGTCAACTTTTTCGCAACCACCGTAGTAACGCTTTCCGGGATAACCTTCAGCATATTTATTAGTTAAGACGCTGCCCACAGCTTGCATAACAGCCAGACTGGTGAAATTTTCACTAGCGATTAGCTCTATGGTGCCGCGTTCGCGCACAAGTTCTTCGCGCAATATGCTTGCTACCTGCGGGTCGGTTTGCTCTAGAGCCTCGATGGGCATTGTCCACTCCTTTGGCTAGTTACTTGCTAGTCTTTGGGTAATTCGCAATTTCGTGAATCTGTCATTTTTTGTTTTGCGAGCTTGCGGTTTTGCGAGTTCGCGAGTTCGCGAGTTTGCCACTTCGCAAGTTCGCAAGTTCACAAGTTCGCGAATTCGCCATTTCGCCATTCTAGCTTTCTATACAGTTAATTTTCTGCACACGCCCGGCATGACGACCCTCGCCAAACTGCGTGTTCAAAAATGCATCTAATATAAGCTTATTGGTTTCTATGTCGATAAACCGCCCCGACAGCGCCACTACATTTGCGTCGTTGTGTTCGCGCGCCAGTTCAGCAAATTGCGGATTTATTACATTTGCCGCCCGTATGCCGTGCACCTTGTTGGCAGCTATTGCCATTCCGATGCCAGTTCCGCACACCAACACGCCGAAACGAGAGCTATCATCAGCCACGCTGCGCGCTACAGCTTCAGCGAAATCGGGGTAGTCTACTCTGTCGTCGTTTTCTGGTCCCAAGTCTGCCACATCGTAGCCTTTGTCGCGTAGATACTGCGTTAGTTGCTGCTTTTGCTCAAATCCCGCGTGATCGCTTGCAATGCTTATACGCATGATAGCCTTCCGCTCAATTCGTTATGTCTTTGGCTGCACGGCTAGAGTATAGCAGCGCATCGTTAATATCGGCGGCTGTTATGCAGCCTTCTCGGACAATCTTCGGCGTAGCGCTTGTGCAGTCAATCACAGTTGACGCAATGCCGAAAGATTGCAAGTCGGACATGGCATTGGAAAGTTCGGATTGCGAATATGTAGCTTCAACTTTAGCCTTAGAATTGCCGTCTTTGCCTTCGTTTTCGGCAGCAGGGTCTAAAACGCACCCAGCTTGCACTACAAGCTGCGAGTCAACCTGATATATATTTGCAGGCGCTGGATGCCCGGAAACATTTGCCGACGTAGCAGCCAAAGGACCACAAGCCTTTATTAGCGAAAGAATCTGCACGCTGTTTGGCATGCGCAAACCCAGCGTGTGGGAGTTAGGCATAAAAGCCGCAGGTACATGCGAATTTGCGTTCACTATTAAAGTGAGGGGTCCGGGCCAGAAATGCTTAGCAAGCAAGTGCGCATATTCGGGAACGTCTTCACCGTATTTGTGCAGCGCATCAGGCGAGGCAACAAGCCACGATATAGGCTTATTGTAGCTTCTATTCTTCAATTGGTATAAAACTTGCGGCGATTGCGCAGCCTGTACCGCAATACCCAAACCAGCCACGGTTTCAGTATTAAACACTAGTGCGCCACCTGTACGAAGATGAGCAACAGCTTGCGGGAAATTCGCCTTAGTGGTCTGCAGAGCAATACGGCGCATTACGGCAAGTGCCACACGAATACCATCGGTGGCGGCACTAGTTATTCCGCCGGCATAGCCCGCACCTTCTCCGGCGGGAAACAGACCTTCCAAACTAACAGACTGCAGGGTTATCTTATCTCGCAATATTCTTATTGGACTAGAACTGCGCGCTTCAACTGCGGTCATAACCGCATCGGGGTTCGCAAAGCCATGAAGTTTCTGATCCATTTTTGGAATAGCTTCAGCAATGCTGTCTGCCACGAACTCTGGTAGACATTCGCGAAGATTAGCCCAAACAACACCACGCGAATACGTAGGACGTACAAATGTTTCACGTGAAACATTTTTTTTCGAATTTGCGCCATCCAAATCATTTTCAGGCGAAACAACTGCCTGTTCAGAATTATACTTACAAGAGGATAAATTATCCGATGCGGTCTGAGTGGCGCGAAATACCTGTTCAGGATTATGCTCAAATGAGTTATGTACAAATGAGTGGTGCTTAAATGCGTTATGCTCAAATGAGTTATTCTTAAATGAGTCGTGCTCAAATGAGTTATGCTCAAATGAGTTGTGTATAGATGCGTTATGTACAAATGTTTCACGTGAAACATTTTTTGACAAGGATGTCGCACGTGAATTTGAAGACTTCGACAAAGCTACATTAGAGTCGGCAAGAAACGACCCTACTGTTTGAGCAGGAGCAGAATAAGGTAGCGCTTGATGGGCGGACGAAGAACAAAGTAGACCTCGGTCGGCAGGAGCAGAATAAGGTAGCGCTTGGTCGGCTAATGCGGCTTCCGAATTTGCCTTCGCGGTCTTTAGCGCCAAATTGTAAGCAGCACATTCCAAATTCCGCTGAAAACGAACTCCTTCCATCACGTCTTCGCCCGGAAAGTCGCTTGGATGCACCTCGACCAAAAGTGCGCTGTTTGCATTTTCGCCATCGCGCGCATGAGTGCTCATGCCGTTTACGCACACACCACCATTTTCGCTAGCAGCAGCCACAACTTCTCCCCCGGGACACATACAAAACGTGTAAACGCCCCGGTCGTCTTTTGTGCGCACCGCTAGCTTGTAGTCGGCTGGCGGAAGCGCCGCATGCCCCGCAGCTTTTCCATACTGCGCCCTATTTACAAGTTTTTGCGGGTGCTCTATTCGCACACCAACCGCAAATGGCTTGCGCTGCATAGCTGCCCCCACATCTAGCAACATCTGGAAAGTGTCGCGCGCAGAATGCCCAATGGCTAAAACTATAGAACTAGCACAGCGCTCTTTTGTATTGCCGGTTTCTAAATTTAGAAGTTCGGCAGTCCAGCTGGTATAGCCCTCATCTGGGGAAACATTGCTCTTGCTGGTCGGGCGTATGCCGGTCAACTGCGTGTTGAACAGAAATTCACCACCACTTTGTTGTATAGCGCTGCGAATTCCCTGCACTGTTTTCGGAAGATAGTCGGTCCCAATATGAGGTTTTGCGTCTACCAAAATGTCGTCAGGTGCGCCCGCTAAAACAAATTCGTGCAAGACAGCGCGAATGTAGGGATCGTTCTTTCCGCATGTAAGTTTGCCGTCGGAAAAAGTGCCGGCACCACCTTCCCCGAACTGTATATTACTGTTTGTGTTTAAAGCGCCACCCGCGGCAAATTCCTGCACCGTTTTTTCGCGCTGTTCCACAGCTTGCCCGCGCTCTATTACAACAGGACGCAAGCCGGCGCGAGCAAGCCACAGCGCAGAGAAAAGCCCAGCCGGTCCAGCACCTACCACTAAAGGACGATCTATTTCGGCTTTAGCAAACACATTCGACATATCGGGAATAGGAGGCGGACAAAACGGCTTGAATGCGCGCACGGTTACGCCTTTTGCAGTTTTGTATGGCCATTCAGAAGTGCTAGATTCACCATTGTCAGCCAACGGCGCGGCGAATGCATTCTGCCCCGCATTTTGCACGAATTTAAACGTGCACGAAATAACGTAGTGAACGTTGTTTTTCTTTCTGGCATCTACACTTTTTCGCGCAATACGCAAATCGTGAAGATTAGCTGCATCAACCCCTATGGCGCTAGCAACTTCGCGCCTAAGCAACTTACGCTTGCGCGGCAGCATAGCGTTTAGCGAAACTGGTATATTCGACGCAATATATTTCACTAGCTGCGCACCGCCGAAACACCAGCTAGTATGCCACTGGCAAATGCCCAATGAAGGTTATAACCGCCGCACGGACCGTCTACATCTATAGCCTCGCCCGTTATGTGTAATTTGCGCACATCTCGCACCTGCATTGTGCACGCATCTATTGCCTCGGGCAAAAACCCACCGCGATGCACTTGGCAGTTTTTTACATCCCCTATGCCTCTATATTCAAGAGTGAATGACTTTAACTGTTCTGCCAACTTATCAAGCAACGCTAAGCTGCATTTATCTTCCGCGCGAAAGCCAGCACGCCCTAGCACTACATCAGCCACTGATGGCAGCAACATGCCCGACAAAAAATTGCTCCATGAAACGCTGCCAAATGTGTTCAACAATTCCCGCGCCCTATCGCGCAAAAATTGATGTATTTCAGCCTTAGGAATTTCCGGTAGAAAATCAATAGAAATGTTGTCACCCATCTGCGCCAAACGAGACAAGTTAAACATCATTATTCCTGACACACCATATTTGCGGAAAAGTAATTCGCCCCGCTCTGTGTGTACAATTTGCCCGCTGCGAATAAGACTGGCGCTGCATCTTACGCGAATATTGTCTAGCGGCTTTGTATGTTGCGTATCGGTAGCTATAGGTCCAAGCATAGGTGTAGGTTGTTCATATGGAATGTTGTGCGCCACTATATTAGACGCGCTGCCTCCGCAAGCCAGCACCACCGCATCGGCGCGTTCAAGCGCCCCACCACGCAGGCGCATCGTGAAACGCGCGCCACGCTTGCGCGGTGGCTCCACCGATTCCACAACGCAACCCAAGCGAATTTGGACATCGAATGTTTCCAAAGCGCGCCGCAAAACATCTAGGACTGAAGATGCTTTATTCGCTTTCGGGTACAGCCTGCCATCGTCTTCGCAGCGCCACATAAGACCGTGCGCTTCAAAAAACTTGACCACACCATTATGTGTCAGCGTAGATGAACTAGAAGCAGATGCGGGCGAACATCCATCACCATATAGACTAGCAACACATTGTTCAAAAGCTTCAAGCGCTGCCGAGGCAAAATTGGCACTGTGATATTTGCGCACATCGATGCTGGCATTCGAAAAATTGCACCGCCCATTTCCGCTTGCCAAAATTGGACGCCCTATCTTGTCGGTAGCTTCATAAACAACCACACGCACATGCCGCCCAGTTGCGCGCGCACTTTCAGCAGCAGCCACCGCAGCCGCTAGCCCAGATGCACCTGCCCCTATTATCGATATAACGTATTCCATGTAAAATCATATTATGGCTGAATTGAGCGCTATATGTTTCGAGAATGTAGTGTTCTCGTATGGCAACCGCCGAATAATCGACGGGCTAACGCTGCGCGTGCATGCCGGAGAATTTGTAGCGCTAGTAGGCGAAAACGGATGCGGGAAAAGCACTTTGTTGCATCTGACTTGTGGGCTTTTGCAGCCATCGTCAGGTACGGTTCGCATATTTGGCTGCAGCACATCAAAAAATAAAGGGTTTGATACTAGGCAGTTATGCGCAATAGTTTTTCAAAACCCAGACGATCAACTAGTAGCTTCCATAGTGGAAAATGAAGTTGCATTCGGTCCGGAAAACATAGGATTGGCGCGCGAAGAAATACGCCGCCGCGTAACTTATGCATTGAAAGCCACTGGTTTGGAAGGATTTGAGCGCCGACAAACCAATTCGCTTTCAGGGGGTCAAAAGCAACGATTAGCTTTAGCGGGAGCACTTGCAATGAAGCCCCGCGTGTTGCTGCTAGACGAAGCATCAAGCATGCTAGACCCCGAAGGCAGAGCCGACTTCATGCGCAATATTCACAAACTTGTTGCAGACGGCATGACCGTTTTAATGGCAACACATTCAATGGAGGAAGCTGCGCAAACCGACCGCATAGTGCAAATACATAACGGAAAAGCATCAGAGTGCCAAAAAGATATCTTAAAAAAAGATGCGCCGAATAGCCCCGTGTTTTTTCACAAAAAAGAGGCAGACAATGCAGTCATGGATTTCTCCAAATTACCGCTTCTGCTTGATTTTGACAATGTGTCGTACACCTACGACCAAGACGGCGATTCGCGCCAAGCTTTGAAAGATATAGTTGCAAACCTGTACGAAGGTGAATTTGTAGCCGTTATAGGTCGCACTGGAAGCGGTAAAAGCACGCTTATTCAGCACGCTAACGGATTGTTGCACCCGACTAAAGGGCGTGTTTTATTCCGCGAAGAAGATATTGCCGATAAACTTGCCTCAAACAAGGCTCGTCGCAGCGTGGGGCTAGTGATGCAGTATCCCGAAAAGCAGCTTTTTGCCCCAACAGTATATGAGGATGTAGCGTTCGGTCCCCGCAATTTAGGGCTTAGCTTGGAAGACATAGATTCGCGCGTATGCGCTGCGCTGGCACAAGTCGGGCTAGATATGCGCGATTTCGCCAATAGAAACCCATTTCAGCTATCGGGTGGGCAAAAACGCCGAGTAGCCATTGCGGGTGTTTTGGCAATGAAGCCCGATGTGTTGGTTTTAGACGAGCCGTGCGCTGGCTTAGACCCACATATGCACGCCGAAATAACCCAACTTCTAAAACAGTTACACAATGAAGGGCAAACAATATTAATGGTTACTCACAATATGGAAGATGTTGAAGCGCTTGCTACCAGAGTTATACAGATGCGCGACGGTCGAATAGTCGAATAGTTTATTCGAATTGATACAAATCGCGTGTAGCTACTTTGAATTCTTCGTACACATCGCGCACAATAGCTTCATCTTCTATAAATTCAAAGGAATCGGGCTGTCCGTCTTCATCTAGTTCGGTTACTTCCAACACGATAACCTCGCCAGATGATAAAGCAGGAGAGTAGTCATCGATTTGGAAAAAGAAACCATAACGGGCATCCCCGTGCAGCAAGAGCCCTAAAAACTCTAGCTGCACGAGATCGCCATTTGAATCTTCAAAAGTAAAAGTTATACCCTCTTCTGCAGGTGGACAGAAATTTGGTGCGCTGCCTGTACGTATTGTGTTTGCCATATTATTCGTCAGCACTTTCAGAATCGTCTTTCACAAAGCGGATGCCTTCTATTCCGGTATCGCTTTGCATTTCTGCGTCTTTTTGAGGCGCACTCTTTTGTTGATGATTCTTTTGACCTTTAGGTTTATCGGGACGCTTTCCTCTCTTTTGCGATGCTGTATTTTTTGCATCATTGGTAGCAGGCTTGCTTTCAGCCTTATGTTCCTGCGCAGCATTATTGACAGCTTGGCTGACAGCCCCACTACCAACCCCACCGGCTTGCGCAACACCTGCACCCGCATCAGTGGCAATTTTATCCATCTTTTTCTTGGCTTTCTTTTCCGCCTCTAGGCGAGCCACCGGCACCTGCTCTATCTCAGGAGAATTTGCGCTATCAAACTGGAACAGACCGATTTGGTTGCCGTATTTCTTCTGCAGTTTCTGGAATTTTGGCTCGCGCGATTTCCACATGCTATACAGAGGCATAGCTACAGCAAACGATGAATACGAACCAGCCAACAAGCCGATAGACATAGCAAACGCAAAGTCTTTCAGTGTTTCACCGCCGAACAAAAGCATTGCAAAAACCGGCACGAACGAAGTTAACGTTGTGTTTATGGTACGCACAAACACCTGATTAATAGAGTGGTTTGCCATTGTCATAAAGGTGCAGCGTATAGCCTCGCCTTTCATATTGTCGTTCACGCGGTGGAATACAACCACCGTGTCGTACAAAGAGTAACCAAGAATAGTAAGTAGCGCAGCAATGGTGTTGGGGTTAACTTCGCGACCAACCAGCGCATAAATTCCCAGCACTAATATAAGGTCGTGCAGAAGCGCTACAACTGCAATAACGCCCATTTTGTATTCGAAGCGAATAGCGATATAGACAATAATTAGCAGCATAGAAACCACAAATGCAATAAGCGACGACTGAATAACGCTAGCGCCCCAGTCGGGACCTATGGTGTCTACGCTTATTTCACTTGCTGGAATGCCCAGCGACTCTGCCACCGTATGTCCAGTAGCAGCGGCAGCTTCAGCATCGGTTGTGGCAATGCGCACAAGGAAGCCATCTACACCATTTGCGGTAGTGGTTTGAATAACCGCATCGGGTTCCCCAGCTTCCGTGAAAGCGCTGCGCAATTCTTCAGTTTGTAAATCGCCTGTGTTGGTGTAAGTAATAGATGAACCACCAACAAATTCAATACCGAAATTGAACCCGCGTATTCCCATAATTGCAAAACATGCAACCATGGCAACAGCGGCTACTGTAAGGAATATCTTTCTGTAACCCAAGAAATTAATATCGTGCTTGATGAAGCGCCCGCGCACCTTACGCGCCGTATTCACCACAACAGATTCTGCCTGTTCACCGCCGCGCGCACGTGCCATTTCATCAGATTCGTCGGCATTCATCTGCATAGCCGTTTCAGCATCGGACACAGACACACCTTCAGCCTGCGCGATAGCTTCGTAACTCTTTGCGGCATCTTGGCTGTCTTTAATGCCCCAGAAACCCGGATGATGCGCAATGGCCTTTGGCGCAAGCAAGCGAATAAGCGGTGCCTTAAACACAAGCATCATAACGATGTCGCACACAATGCCAAGCGCCAGCGTAAGACCAAAGCCCTTGACTGATGCACTAGCCAAGAAGAACAGAGAAAGCGCCGATACCATAGAAACAAGGTCGGCATCAATAGATGTAAGAATGGCGTGACGAACACCTGTAATAGAGGCTGCACGCACACTTCTGCCCATGCGAATCTCTTCGCGGAAACGCTCTAGCGTCAGAATTGACGAGTCGGCAGCCATACCAATTGTAAGCACAATACCGGCAAGACCAGCAAGCGATAAGCTGAACAGTCCAAATGCGGAAAGACCCGCCAAAATTCCAAGGTATAGGCATGCAAACACCAGCATAGCACCAGCGGTAATAAGACCAAGACCCTTGTAGAAAACAAGCAGATACAGCATAACAAGTGCAAGACCAATAAGCACAACAATAAGACCAGCATATAGCGCATCTTGACCGAGCGTAGGTCCTACAACTTGGCTTTGCGAATACTCAAAACTAACAGGAAGCGAGCCAGATTCTAGAACCGTCTGCAGCGCCTTAGCTTCTTCAAGCGTGTAATTGCCGGTGATAGAAACGTTTCCATCGGGAATCTCGGACTGTACTGCAGGGGCGCTTTCCACCTGATTATCAAGAATGATTACTATCTTGCCCTTACTTGAAGCAAGCTCAGATGTAGCTTCAGCAAATGCCTGTTTCCCTTCAGCATTAAGGGTTAAGTTAACGGCATAATAGGCGCTGGTTTCGCTAGCGCGATCGACAGTAACATTCGTTATCTGGTCGCCCGTAATAAGCGGAGTATATGTACCCTCTGGCACTTCTAGCGGCACTTCTTCTTCGGTGCGGAAGCTGTTGCCATAATCGTCTTCAATGGTGGCATATTGCCCGAAGTCGCCATTTTCAATCTTTTGCTTTACCTCGGCATCGGTAAAGCTGTCCAACCTAGAAAACACCAGCTGACCAGTACGACCAATAGTAGACAAAGCCGTTTGCGTATCTTCCAAACCGGGAATCTGTACAAGAATTTGGTCGGTACCCTGTACCTGTACGGTAGCTTCAGATGCACCAAGCGCATTAACGCGGTTTTCAATAATAGCGCGACTGGTTTCCATATCTTCTGTAGTTATGGCGCTGCCGTCGTCAGTCTTCGCCGTAAGTACAACCGATAATCCGCCGCGTATATCAAGACCCTGATTGATTTTCTCAGAAGGCGGCATGAACAACACTACCGAAACAACTACTAACAGTATTGTTAAAACCATTAACCAAACATTACGCCTATTTTTATTGTGCGTATTCTTCTTAACATTTCGCTGCAATGCCATTTGCTAGTCTCCCGTAAATACGTAAACCACTTCCTGCGCCCGTTCAAGCGCTAACTTTCATATTTTGCCACAACAAGCAAGCAATCAGACAAAATATGGAGAAATGACAAGAATATAATCAAATGTGCTTATTCATAGCCTGCACTTGCTGAATTATTTCTTGGATTGAGCGGCTATGGTGTAGGTAGTAGTAACGCCGCGACGCAATATGCGCATACATAAAAGTGCAGTTACCGGCACCGCCAGCGCCAGCACAGCACCAAAATCGAAACTAACAGCGGCACCAAAGTTGTCAACAATAATGCCGCTTACAGATGGTCCAAACGCCATACCGCACGTAGCGCCTGCATTCATCCAAGTTATAGCTTCCGTTATGCGGCTGCCCGGTACCGCACGTTCGCATGTAGCATTCGCCGTTATTAACATAGGCGCATAAAATAGCGCTGCTATTGTAGACATTATGAAAAGCGAAAGCGCCGAATTGACCAAAAACATGCTGCCATACGCCAAGCCAATAGCCACAGATGCGCCCACCAATTGTGCGTATTGCGGAATTCGTATATGTATCATGCCGAACAAAATTCCCGTTACCATAGAAACGCAAGATGCCACAATAAGCACTATGCTGGCTATATTGGGATTACCAAGCTCTTCTGCCAAGGCAACAGTAGTAGCGTCGAACACGCCAAAAAATGCACCCGTAAAAAACATTAGCGCAAACAGTACGCGCACAACTGAAGATGTGCGCAGCACGCTTTTTTGCCGTACTGACTGATCGGTCTGCGCCCGCTGCAATTTCTCGGATGTATCACTTGTGCCCCAGCCAGGCGTTGGCTCGGTTGCGCGCGACATCGTAAGAAGCAAGACCCCAATCACAAACGAGACACCGCCTGCAAATAGACCCGCAATAGGTGTAATAGCTGAAGCTAACGCAATCGAAATAGACGGGCTGAACATAAATCCTACATCGTCTAGCACGCCTTCATATGAAAACATGGTGCGCAAATCGGGTGCAGCGCTACCCAGTCGCCCCGACCTTATCAAAAATGTCCAGCGCGCACGCGCCAATGCTTGCGGATTTGGCATAAAACCCATAGGAATTGCTGCCACAAACAGCACCCATTCCGGACCATGCATCACCACGTTCGCAAGCATAATTGCAAGACCAGCTATTGTTATAGCTGCGGCAGCGGGCACTACTTTATGCTGCCCAAACTGATCGACCAATTTCGATACACGCGGCGATATAAAAAATGTAGACAGCGCAATAACTGAAGATGTAAGCCCCGCAATAAAAAACGAATATCCGGCAAGTGTAACCATAGTTACAGTGCCGATATTCATCATATAGGCATAAAAGCGCATGAGAAAACAGCCTATCTCGAAAGCGTAGGCTTGACGCACGCGCAGAAGTCCTGCATAAATTTTCGGATCAAACTTACTCATTCGCCTGCCTAATAATCTTTTGCAGCAGGACTTGCCATCCATGCCGCCAAAAAAGCATCATATTCACCCGCCAACACCGCTTCTCGCGCGCGCCGCATAAGATCTAACAGGTAATGAAGATTATGCAGACTTAATAATATACCGCCTAGCATTTCATCCTGCTTTACCAAATGGCGAATATAAGCGCGCGTAAAATGCGTGCAAGTATAACAGTTGCATTCGTGGTCTAGCGGCGTAAAGTCGTGCGCAAATTTAGCGTTGCGCATATTCATGCGCCCCGTGCTGGAAAATGCGGTACCCATACGAGCCGTGCGAGTAGGCAGCACGCAATCGAACATATCCACCCCTTCAGCTACAGCTCGCACAAGCGTTGTAGGATTGCCGACACCCATAAGATAGCGCGGGCGCGTCTGCGGCAGAGCGCGCGCTACCTCGCCTAGCGTCTCAAACATTACCTCGTGGCTTTCGCCTACCGAGTAGCCGCCTATCCCAAAACCGCCAAAACGCCTACCGCCGAAAGCCAGCGAATCCTGCTCTATTTCCAGCAAACGACGCACGCTTTCAAGACGTAAATCTAGGTGCATCCCACCTTGCACAATGCCAAAAAGCGTCTGATCGGGTCGCGTATGCGCAGCCAAGCACCGGCGTGCCCATGCGCTAGAATAGTCCACCGCGCGTTGCACAAAATCCCTACTTGCAGGATAAGGCGCACATTGGTCAAGCTGCATTACTATGTCTGCGCCTATTAATTGCTGGATACGCATGTTCTCTTCCGGAGTCCAAAACACATGACTACCATCGTAAATGCTTTGGAACTCTACGCCGTCGTCGTGCAGCTTTACAGTATCAGCCAAGCTAAAAACCTGAAAACCCCCAGAGTCGGTTAGCATAGGTCCGTCATATTGCATGAACTCATGAATTCCGCCGGCTTCTGCCACTAAATCGGCACCCGGGCGCATAGCCAAATGATACGTATTCGCAAGCACCACCTGAGAATTTAGCACATGCAGCTGATCTGGCGTTATACCCTTTACAGTTGCATGCGTACCCACCGGCATAAACATAGGAGTGCAGAAATTTCCGTGCGCCGTTGTATATGTTAGTGCCCGCGCATTACCACATGTGGCATCTATTGTGCATTCGAAAAGCTGCATGTTAACTACCTATTTTTAACTTGCCTGCAGAGCCCGCTTCGTGATTTCCCGCCACAGCATCGGCTACTATAGCTGCCTTCGCCTGTGCATCTGCTAAATCTAATCCGGGCAAAGCGTTTTCAGAAAGCGCTCGTTGCATTTCAGAAGAATCCACCACGCCGCATGAAATTTCACGCGCTGGATTTAAGCATTGCGGCAACGTATCCACCCACGCTTCGAAGTCTGCCATAGAACCATGCTTTATGGTGCTCAGATCAAAATTGATCGGGTCTAGCAAATAATCAGTTACAAGATAACCATCGGCACCCAGATCGAGAAACGACATGTCCTCCATGGTGTTATTTCCCACCATAAGCACGTCTTCTCCGCGCAAGTTCATGGCGGCTAAATTCTCGGCGTAATAAGTCTGCTTGGGCTTCACAGAACATGAATTCTCATATGACGTAATACGCGCAAACAAACCCGGCTCTACCCCAGCCCATGCCAATCTATGTTCAATCGCGCGTCTAGGAAACATTGGCATTGTGGTCAGCACCAAAGGATAGCCCTTCTGCACCAGTTTGCGCACAACGCGCCCAGCCGCCGGATTACCCTGAAAACCATCGCCAATGTGCGGAAAGTCGTTCGCATAAAAATCTGTTGATATTTGCCTTACGCGCTTGCGCTCGGCATCGCTGTCAATTCCGTATACTTGGCAAAATTCATCCCAAAATGCCTGCTCGTTTGTATGGTCTTCCGTATGGGTAGCCATCCGCTTAGTTCCCGCCTTCAAAGCCAACATAAACAATTCCGGATCCATACCATGCATACCCATATAAGTAGCTATCCGCTTAAAATAAGCGACCATAAATTCATCTATGTCCATCGGCAAAAGCGTGCCGTCTAAATCGAAACAAATGGCGCGATATGTTTTAGCGTTTTGCATATATGCCTTCCCGAGTACTCCCGCGAAATGTATGCGGATTATTTGCAGTGATTTACATGGTAGTATAGCGTCGTGATTTCTTTCAAAGAAAAACCCGCGAAATTACTACTGCATGCGTGCTGTGGTCCGTGCTCGATGGAGCCGGTTCGCCTGCTGCGCGAACGTGGCGTAGAGCCGCATATTTATTACGCAAATTCCAACATAGCGCCCGCCGAAGAATACGAACACAGGCGCGACACTATAGTCAAATGGGCAAATGAGAAAAAGTTGGAATTTACCGAGGGCGAATACACACCCGAAATATGGAAGCAAGCAGTTGCTAATAGTAAAAGTCGAGAAGCACGGTGTCGCGCATGTTACAGAATGCGATTTGAAGAGTCGGCAGCGTATGCAAAAAAGCACGGGTTTGACGCACTAGGCACAACGCTTTCCGTGAGCCCCTATCAGTACACGCAGATAATTCGCGAAGAACTTGAACGCGCCTGCAGAAATGAAGGCATTGCATGCTTGTTCGAGGATTACTCGCCTTACTACAGCGAGGCTACTCGTCGCAGCAAAGAAGCTGGAATGTATAGGCAGAATTATTGCGGATGTCTTCCGTCGAAAGCTGAGGCTGACAAACAGCGAGCGCAACGCAAAGCAGAGCGCGAAGCCAAGAAGGCGGCGCGTGCAAAAATAAGACAGACCCAAGAACAAGAATTGCAGGCTAAACGACAGCAACGCGCCGAATACGACGCGAAGCAAGCTCGCAAGCGGGCAATATTAAAAGAGCTGCGCAGGAACAGCAATGGATAATTTAGAAAACTTCAATGCTAGACATATATAAAGGTACAAACTGCTATGAAAACCGCCGATTTTGATTACGAACTTCCTCCTGAACTTATTGCGCAAGCGCCGGCACCGGTGCGCGATAAATGCCGCATGCTTGTCCTTCATCGCGAAAACGGCAATTTGGAAGACAAAATTTTTCGCAACATAATTGATTACCTGCGACCGGGCGATTTACTTGTAGCCAACGAAACGCGAGTATTGCCCGCACGCTTATTGGGCACAAAACGTGGAACTGGAGGAGCGGCAGAGGTGTTTTTGCTGCGCGAAGCAGCCGGACCCGAACCGCGCACTAACAAATTGGCTTTTTGGGAAGTGTTAGTAAAGCCCGGGAAGCGCCTAAAGCCCAACAGTGGTGCTGTGGTAGATTTTCACGACGCAAATGGCAAAGTTGCGCTTTCTGCAGAAATAATCAACTGGGCACCAAATGCGCAAAAAGGCGAGCGCATTGCGCGGCTTTCTACAGAATTGCCATCGCTAGACGAGGCGCTACATGCAGTAGGCAACACTCCCCTGCCGCCCTATATCAAAGATTACACGGGCGATAAAGAGA
The DNA here is from genome assembly GCF_011039055.1 of Adlercreutzia sp. ZJ154. Taxonomy (NCBI): domain Bacteria; kingdom Bacillati; phylum Actinomycetota; class Coriobacteriia; order Eggerthellales; family Eggerthellaceae; genus Adlercreutzia; species Adlercreutzia sp. ZJ154. The sequence goes on along the minus strand of NZ_JAAKEF010000003.1, from coordinate 79,901 downwards.
TGTACCAGACTGTTTATTCCAAACGAGAAAGTTCAGCCGCCGCACCCACCGCCGGTCTGCATTTCACGCCTGAATTAATTGAAAGCTGCAAGCAAAAAGGTATTGGTTGGGAAACTGTGGAATTAGAAGTAGGTTTAGATACGTTTCGCGTGGTAGATGAAGAAAACGCCGAAGACCACGCTATGCACACCGAATTCTACACAGTACCAAAACGCACTGTATGCGCTATTGAGGATACAAAGGCGCGCAGTGGGCGAGTAGTTGCAGTAGGAACTACAAGCGTAAGATCGCTTGAGAGTGCTTGGAATGCCAGTGCGGAAAAACTTGAAGCGCGCAATCGTGAAGCCACGTCACTTTTTTTGCTTCCGGGCAGTAAATTCAATGTGGTAGACGCGCTAATAACAAATTTTCATGTACCGCGCTCTACATTAATGATGCTAGTTTCCGCTTTTGCCACGCGCGACCAAATAATGACTGCCTATGCCCATGCCATAGCTAAGCGTTATCGCATGTTAAGTTTCGGCGATGCTATGCTAATAATTTGACTGCGACTTACTAACGCGCAAATGCCCGTCTGTTTAGGCTTGAATTGATAAAAAATGGTCCGCTCAGGGGCGGACCATTCGGATTTCACATTCAGCTTACTTATTTCTTTACAACGTTGCTGGCTTGCAGTTTGCCGTTCTGACCAGTAGTAATGTCGAAAACGACAGCAGCTCCCTCATCAAGAGTCTTAAATCCGTCCATCTGAATTTCAGAGAAGTGGACAAATAAGTCTTCGCCATCTTCCTGAGAGATGAAGCCATATCCCTTGTCAGGGTTGAACCATTTCACAGTACCTTCAGCCATGCTCTTTCCTCTTTCTTCCCCCCACCGTGGGAGATTCAATACCGACGCGCACCTCGCACGCCTCTGCTCTGTATTCAGCGCAATACAACTATACGCTACTTAAGACTGTTTTATGCAATGGATTTTTACAGTAGTCGAAAAATTTACGAACTGTTACTTTTCTATTCTTCATCGGCAAGAAAATCTTTTACAGCAGCATCTGCAAAATCGGCTTCAGGTATGTCTTCAGTTGAAGTCATATCGCTGATGTCATGCCCGTAAGCTGCCGCAATAGCCCGTGCCTGATCTGCGCGAAGTTTTGCCATATCGGTTTCTCCAGCATCTTCTCTATACGAAGCTGCAAGCATAAGTGAACGCGCAACATATTCTGTTATTGCAGGATCGGCTCCCGATATCTGCATAATAGATGCAATAGATTCAGGTGCAAGCGAAAGTAGCATATCGCCATCCATGTCGACCGACTCACCTATAGCCGTCTCAAGCATCTCTGCCGCACCTTTAGGGTCGCGATCTTCGGTACGTCTTTGCATAGCGCGCATTATTCCCGCTGCAAAATCGACCAGCATACGTACCAAATAATCTTGTGTAAGCAATTTATTCCTTCCTTCAACTTATGTAACAGTACATTGTTACACAGAAAACTAGTCTATACATCTTTTGGCGGCGCAATGCCAATATGTTCCCAAGCGCGCGCTGTAGCCACACGCCCTTTCGGAGTACGCACAAGAAGACCTTGTTGCATCAAATATGGCTCGTAAACATCTTCAAGCGTGTCGGTTTCCTCAGAGAGCGCTGAAGCTAACGTGGTAAGCCCTACAGGTGCTCCGGAAAACTGTACGCACAATGTGTGAAGAATGCGATTATCCATAGCGTCTAATCCCAAATCATCCACTTCAAAAAAGCTAAGTGCTTGCGCTGCAACATCTTCAGTAATATGCCCGTCGCTTCGCACCTGCGCCCAATCGCGCACGCGCTTTAACATACGATTAGCTAAACGTGGAGTACCGCGCGATCTGCGCGCTATTTCCAAAGCACCCTCTTCATCTATATGCACATCTAAAATATGAGCCGAGCGCGTGATAATAGCAGCTAACTCTTGTGGCGTGTAATATTCAAGCCTGTAAGCTATACCGAATCTGTCGCGCAACGGACCTGTTAAAAGACCTGTGCGAGTTGTTGCCCCTATCATAGTAAATCGCGGAATGTCTAACCTGATAGAGCGTGCAGCAGGTCCCTTTCCTACCATTATGTCTAAAGAATAGTCTTCCATGGCAGGATACAAAACTTCCTCAACCATGCGATTCAGGCGATGAATTTCGTCAATAAATAGCACATCGCCTTCTTCAAGGTTTGTGAGTATAGCCGCCAAATCGCCCGTTCGCTCTATGGCTGGTCCGCTTGTGGTACGAATATGCGCGCCTAATTCACTTGCCACAACAGATGCTAATGTAGTTTTCCCTAAGCCCGGAGGTCCACTAAAAAGAATATGATCTAATACATCATCTCGCGACTTAGCCGCCTCTATCATAATTTGCAGCGACTCTTTAACTTTCGATTGCCCCAAATAGTCGTCAAAATATTTCGGACGAAGCGATCTATCAAAGGCGATATCTTCTTCTAGCAATTCAGGCGCGACGCTGCGCCCGCGCCCTGTTGTAGAAGCATTCGCTCCAGCCTCGAAAACAATTCCTTCTATTTCAATTTCGTTAGCCAAATCAACTTCCTAGTCGTTTCAGCGCATATTTTACCAGTGAACTTTCCGTAGCTCCTTCAGGTGCCCCGTTCATTGCAAGTTCTATTTCGGAAGACGTGAATCCCATAGAAAGCAATGCCTCTACAGCGCCAGACATACGCTGGTCTACAACAGACCCAGAATCGTCTTGGTTGAATAAACTGCCAGAAAAATCGTCAAGCGAACCTTTTAATTCAAGAATTATACGCTGAGCAGTTTTCTTACCAACGCCGGGAATTTTTGAGACAAGCGCGCTATCTTGCGCTGCCACCGCATCGGCTAATTTTCGCGAGCTAAATGTAGAAAGTGCTGCCAAAGCTACTTTTGGACCCACACCAGATACCCCTATCAGCTTTTCGAACATAGCCTTTTCATCATCTGCCAGAAAGCCATATAGTGTAATCCCATTATCGCTGACATGCATATATGTACGCACATGAACAGATGAGCCTATCTCGGGTAGTTTAGATAGTGCAGTCTGCGACATAAAGACCTCGTATCCAATACCTCCAACATCAATGAAAGCGCTGTTCAATAGTTTGCCAGCCAATTGTCCGTTCAGAAAAGCTATCATGCGCTACACCTATCTTCACTTTAAGCACAGCTACAGGCAGTAAAAGCCTGCGACACCAATGGCGATTCATGCGTTGTATAGCAAATAGCTGCAGCTAACGCATCGGATGCATGATCAGGTTTTGGAGCATTGCTAAGAGCTAGCAATTTTTGCACCATATACTGCACCTGCTCTTTTTCAGCACCACCTGTTCCAACCACAGCCAACTTTATCTGCCTCGGAGTGAATTCACCAACGCTTAGCCCACCTTCAGCACATGCAACAAGCGCCGCACCACGAGCCTGCCCCGTAGCAAACGCAGCAGTTATATTTTGCCCAAACCAAACCGTTTCTATGCCCACACATATTGGATGAAACCGCTGCACCACGGCACTTATCTGATCGTGTATCTTCAAGAGACGCTTCGATAAATCAACCCCAGAAGGAGTAGAAACGCACCCGTAAGCCATGCATTCTAAGTGCGCACCGGTCTGCCGAACAACACCCCATCCGGTATTTGCCAACCCGGGATCTATCCCCAATATGATGCGCTCAACAGCCAAAACGCCTCGTTTCATCTATATTACCGATTCGCAAATTATAGAACATGTGTTTGCATACCGCAATACCTTATATTATAAAAAAGCTCCCCTCAGGAAGCATTTTTATAAGAGAAACTTTGCAACTTAACCGCAACACTAGGGATACGCTAGGAGCCATGCGCAAAGAGCAAGATGCGCACTAGGGACAGACGAATTGACTGCAGTCCAAACTTTCATCACTGAAAAATCATTCCCTAGGTCAAAGCGCCTTCGAATCTAGTATTTAGAAAAAAGATTTGAGACATTCATGAACATGTTCAATAAACGACGAATCGTCACTTTGCTTCACCGATTCTATAAAGCGCGGATTGCGTGCTTCCAGATCAAAGGCTCTCACCTGCTCAACAGCAACAACACCATATATCGTAAGTCCCCTTGGCATATCAAGATGAAGAGGAAATTTATCCCGTCTTGTTGTAATAGGACAAACTAAAAAAGAGATGTTGGCAACCTCGCAACTCAACTGCAATCAACTCAACTGCAATCTAATGAAATGTCCACGCCCCCTTACCGCCGCAGAAATACAAATGCAAAGTAGGTTGAAGCGTCCTAGTTCAAAAAAGTTAGAAAAATGGTCAAAACTTCCGACTTTCCACTGTGAAAAGCACAGAATAGCGCCTATAGATGCACTACCAAATACTGTTTGCCCAGTGTTCTCCACAATTCAAGCTGGCTATGTGGCGCTACGGCCATGGAAAGCTGGAAGTTTTGACCATTTTTGTCAATTTATTTCTCTCGCCACGTATTTGAAACTCTGCAACTTAACGAGATTGATTGCAGTCGCAATATGGACATACACAGTCTTAATATGGGCGGGTGTTCAGGGTCAGTGTTGCTGGTTTTATTTCTTTGTAGGACATACACAATCTTGGTCTGGACGAATGTTCAGGGGTGTTCAGATTAAGAATTCAACCAACATACTGAAGAGCGGAGTGAAGGCTGCGCAGCTTCCAAACGTAGCTCTTCAGTATTGGCGAAATCGGAACGAGGGCTGCACAGCCGCAAAATCGCGAAATCAGAATGAGGGCTGCGCAGCTGCAAAATCGGGAAAGCGGAGTGAGGGCTGCGAAGCTCCCGAACGTAGCTTTCCCGATTTTGAACGAACTCTACTCAATAGGGCTAGTGGCGTTTTTGCTGCCTTCTACGCGACCCTCCAAATATGCCCAGTACGCATCCACATCGGCTTTCATTTCTTCCAAAATGTGCGCATTCTCAGGCTTGAATAAATGCTTAAAGCGACCCTGAGGCTTCAAGAAATCTTCCAGAGGCTTTACGTTCTTCTCCTTTACAGGAGTCAGCTTCCACACGCCATTCTCAACCTCAAATAAGGGCCAGAATTTCGTATCAACAGCCAAGCGGCAAATTATAGCCGTCTGATCGCTACCAATACGCCATCCGCGCGGACACGGCGAAAGAATATTCAAAAATGCCGGTCCATCAACCGAAAACGCCTTCTCCGCCTTCGCCACCAAGTCTTTCCAGTGGCCTACAGTTGACTGTCCAACATAAGGTACACCATGTGCGGCTATTACAGAAGTAAGGTCTTTGCGAACCTGCGGCTTGCCCTGCCCTACTTTGCCAACCTCAGATGTGGTTGCCCAAGCACCTTTCGGCGTAGCAGAGCTGCGCTGAATACCGGTGTTCATATATGCGCCATTATCGTAGCAGACATATACCATGTCATGGCCGCGCTCCATAGCACCCGACAGGCTTTGTAAACCGATATCGTAAGTGCCACCGTCGCCGCCAAACGCTACAAACTTAAACTTCTTATCAGCAGGTATCTTTCCGGCGCGCTGCATACCCTTAAACGCAGCCTCTACACCAGAAACGGTAGCGGCAGCATTTTCAAAAGCGTTGTGCACAAACGGCACTTCCCACGCATCGTAAGGATAAATTGTTGTAGAAACTTCCAAACAACCGGTAGCACAGCCTACAACCGGCTGGCAATCGTCCGGCACACCCATAAGTACCTGACGCACAGCCATCGAAGCACCGCAACCGCCGCACAAACGATGACCCGGAGCCAAGCTTTCTGGCTTATGCGTTAATTCCTTTATGCTAGCCATTAGTTCTGCGCTCCTTCCGCATTCTGCATGCCTAAGTAGCTAAGACCACCTGTCGCAAGCGTGCCCGCAGCCAGTTTTTCCAGATCGGCGAATACTTCGCCAACCAGTTCGTTGGTTAAGTCGTTTCCACCCAAACCGAAGATGTAATTGTGCATAGCCACGTTGCAGCCAGCCGTATAAAGAGCACTCATAACATCAACTGCAAGCGGTCCATACTGTCCGCCAATAGAATCTGAACGGTCCATTATTGCTACAGCCTTAGCGCCCTTGCACGCTTCTACTATCTGCTTCGCCGGGAACGGACGATAAACGCGCGGACGAACAACGCCCACTTTTTTGCCTTCGGCGCGAAGCTGGCGCGCTATGTGGCGCACGTTGCCAGCAGCACTACCGAGAACAACAACAACATACTCGGCATCTTCGCATTCCCAAGCGTCTACCAAATCGAACGGGCGACCGCACTTGTCAGCCCATGCCTTGCCCACGCGCTCGATAATAGGCAGCGAAGCCTGATTTGCACGACGCAGCATTAAGCGGCTTTTCATGTACGAATCGCCATTGGCAAACATGCCAGCGCCAATTGGATCGACGCTTGTAAGAAGCCCGTTTGCAGGCTGATAATTCCCCACAAATTCCGCCACAGTTTCGTCGTCTTCCATAACGCAACGCTCCATAGCGTGACTGGTTATGAAGCCGTCTAGCGTAGTCATAACTGGCAGCTGCACATCTGGATTTTCCGCAATGGGGAAACTTATAACTGTGTTGTCGTAAGCTTCCTGAGCAGTTTCGGCGAAAAGAAGAATCCAGCCTGTGTCGCGCGCGCCCATAACGTCGGAATGATCGCCGTGAATGTTGATGGGAGCAGAAAGCGCGCGGTTAGCATTTGCCATAACGATAGGCAAGCGCATGCCCGCAGCAATGAACAGTTCTTCCCACATAAGCGCTAAGCCTTGGCTGGCAGTAGCGGTAGCTACACGCGCACCAGCGGCAGCCGCGCCTACGCAAGCGCTCATAGCGGAGTGTTCGCTTTCCACAGTAACAAACTCGGTATTAACCATTCCGTTTGCTACGTACTTCGCGTAATTTTCCACTATGGTTGTCTGTGGAGTGATGGGATATGCTGCCATTACATCCGGGTCAGCCTGACGCATAGCCTCGGCAACCATCTGATTGCCAGTGGCTGAAAACGGCTTAGTAGTAGTCATTTATGCCACCTCCGCTTCGTCTTCGCGTATAAATTCCAGCGCACCGAAGCGGCATTCATGCACGCAAACACCGCATCCCTTGCAATGGTCGTAATCGATGCCGGTCATTTTCTCGTCTTTCACCACAATAGATGAATCGGGGCAAACCACCCAACACATCATGCAGTTAGTGCACGCATTTTCATCCCACACGGGGCGCATTGAACGCCAACCACCCGTGATGTATTCCTTCGATGTTCCGGCTTGGCAGATATAGCCCTTGGGGAAATCCTCGGGTGCCCAGTCTTCAAACGTTGCTAAATCTGGCATTTTCATGCGGAGTGCACCTCCTCATATGCACGATCAACCGATGACAGATTCGCATCGATCATTTCCTGCGAGAATTTCTTGCCAAAAGTTTCCTTCAGGCGCTCTTTGACTAAATCAACTGGAACAACGCCTGTAACCTTCGACAATGCACCCACGATGGGTGTATTCGGAATATCACGCTTTATTGTGTCTATAGCAATACCGGAGGCATCTACTACCGCCACGCTTACGCTTGGAGCTACACCCAACTTTGCACGCGCATCCGCAGCGCTCATTTCGGTATTTAGAATAACCGAACCGTTTTCCTTGATGCCTTCCACAACATCCACCGCATCAAGCAGGGTGTCGTCAAGCACCACTACTATATCGGGGTTAACTATTGTGTTGTGTACTTCAATAGGCGCATTGCTTACACGTGTGTACGCCTTCAGTGGAGCACCTGTACGCTCGGGACCATATTCCGGCATTGCCTGAATGTAGGCTCCCTGCAGCAATGCCGTGTCAGCCACCAGCTTCGCAGCCGTTACCGCACCTTGACCGGCTCGCGCATGCCACCGAATTTCAGTAAGTTCTGACATTCCACTCCTCTCAGTCGGGATGTCCTAATAATGAGTCGATAATAGCAAGCAGCCAGCCACCCGTAGCTTAGCTGCTGTGCAGGCGATTTGGAAAATTGGTAAGCGGAAAGCAACTAGCCACTCCCCGCCCGTGAACGGCTTTTAGTGCGACGAATGATTATGAAAATACATGTGCTGTTTTTTATTGGATTAAGTCTATTAGTTGCGGAATGTTTATTCTGAAAATAGATTGTTTGGTACCAAATTGAAACCTATTTATCAACATTTTGGTCGCATTTTCACCGATAATACTTGTTAATTGCGGTTACATTCGGAATTGTGCCGCAGTCGGGGAATCTTTTCCCTGCAGACCAAAAGGAGCAAACCTATGGAACAGCCCAAACTGACACGCCGTGGATTCCTTGCTGGCACCGCCGCTACGGGCGCAGTTGCCGCACTTGCAATGAGCGGCTGCAGCAGCCCAAGCAGTTCATCCAGCGCAGGATCGGCATCTAGCACCGCAGCTTCAACAATTTACGCTGCACCTGCATACACGTCTACAAACGTGAACCCTATCGGCAATAGCTCGGCTTTAATGCTTGCTGCCACTTGGCATGTTTTTGAAGGTCTTTACGATCTAGACCTGCATGACTACACCACACACGCCGCCTTGGCTGATGGCGATCCCGTAAAGGTTTCTGATACGGAATACGAAGTAACACTTCGCGCCGGTGCTAAGTACTCTGACGGCACCGATGTAGTTGCAGCCGACGTTGTAAATGCTTTTGAGCAGAACATGGCAAACGACACATATGGCGCCTTCCTTTCATTTATTGACGGCGTTGCCGCTAAGGATGACAAAACCGTCACCTTTACTTTGAAGTACCCCTTCGAAACTCTGTTGAAGGGCCGTCTCGCAGTAGTTAAGGTCTTCCCGGCAAGCCTGACCGAGAACGATTTGAAGACTATGCCTATCGGCTCTGGTCCTTGGAAGTATGAAAGTGTTGACGGCAACGAGGGTGGTCACATCATCTTCAAGCCCAACGAAAACTACAATGGTCAATATCCTGCCACCTGCGAAGAGATGGACTGGAACGTATTGGTAGACAATACCTCTCGTACCACCGCTCTGACCGACGGAAGCGTTCAGGTTATTGAAAGCGTACCGGCTGCCAATGCTGACCAAGTTGTAGGCGCTGGCGCTACTGTTGATGATGTTCCCGGCTTTGCGCTGGCATTCCTCATGTTCAATACCAAGAAGGCACCGTTCAACGACAAGCGCGTTCGTCAGGCTTTCTTCTATGCAATCGATATGGACAAGCTAATCGCCAACCAGTTAGCAGGTCATGCCGCACCGGCTACCAGCTTCCTACCCGAAAGCTATGCTAACTACCATCGCGCAAGCACCGTATTTACATACGACACCAACAAGGCAAAGAGCCTGTTGGCAGAAGCTGGCGCTGAGGGTCTAAGCGTAGAGCTGCTAACTAACACCAACTGGGTGTATGACTTAGCTCCGCAAATCAAGGAAGACTTGGAAGCCGCTGGCGTAAGTGTAACCATCAAAGACTTCACTAACGACTGGGCAAGCCTTGCTCCGTCCGCATCAGAACTTCCTTACGACGTAATGCTAACTCCGGGCGATCCGTCTTGCTTCGGCAACGACCCCGACCTACTAATGACTTGGTGGTATGGCGACAACGTATGGACCGAAGGTCGCAGCTGCTGGAAAGGCACCGAGGGCTGGACACAGCTTCAAGATCTTATGCAGCAGGCTCGCGAAGAGGCTGACGCAACCAAGCAGCAAGAGATTTGGAACCAATGCTTCGATCTTATCGCTGACGAAGCTCCAATCTACCCGCTGTTCCACAAAGAGGTTAGCACCGGTTACTATGCTGAGAAACTGGAGGACTTTGCTCCTATCAGCACCACCGGTTTGGTGTTCTTGGGTACCACCCCGCTTCAGTAAGCAAACCTTACACAGCAAAAAAAGAAAGCTCGCTTCGGCGGGCTTTCTTTTTATTCCATCACATTAATAAGTTATCGCATCATGAAATCGGAAAGGCTACGTTCAGAAGCTGCGCAGCCTTCACTCCGCCTTTCCGACTTCATGTTATCAAGAGGCTTCATTGATCCACAGGTCGTTCGTAAAGCTGTGGCAGCCGTGAAGGCTGCCGCAATAAACTAATCCCAAGCTTGGCGCATTAAAGAGTTTTTAGGTATTACCCCATTTGCGCGCAGTACACGCACAATAGCGCGCACATCATCTCCTTGAAGTGCAGCTACCGGTTCGCGCATCTGATTCGTTTCAAAAACACCCATCTGCCAAAGTGCAGTCTTAAAAGCGCCCACACCAGCGCCAAAGCCAACCGTAGCCTTAACCTTGCGCGTCATCATCATAAGGCGCGCCAAATGGTCTTGCAGTTCGGAAACGCGGTTCCAATCTCCCGCTTTAGCCGCATTCCACATTTCTACATAACCTGAAGGATCTATATTCGCCAGTCCGGGCACACTTCCATCGGCACCGCCCAAAAGCGCACCATCAACACACACCTCGTGCCCAGTAAGCAACTGCAACGGATGCCCAGCGTCTTCATTTTCTATCATCAGCCAACGGAATTGCACATCGTTGCCAGAAGAATCTTTTACGCCCTGTATAACCCCATCGTTTCCAAGACGCATCAACATATCGGGGTCAAGTTTCGTATGCACACTTACCGGCAAGTCGTAAGCAAACAAAGGCAGATCGGTATGCTCACGTATAGCGCGGAAGTGACGCTCGGTTTCAATAGGACCACCCAGCGCATAGAACGGTGCTGTAGCTACCAACGCATCCACGCCTTTATGTTGAGACACATGCTTCGCCTGATCGATAACGCGCATGGTTTCCATGTCAATTATGCCAACCAATACCGGCACGCGACCATCTACAATAGACAAAGCCACTTGTAAAACATGGTCGCGCTCTTCATTTGTCAAAAACGCAACCTCACCGCTAGAGCCCAAGAAGAATAAACCGTGAACCCCAGCATCTATCATGCGGTTTATGCTTTTCTCAAACGAGACTACATCAACCGTTCGGTCGCCTTTCAGCGGAATTATGACTGGAGGTATAACACCACTGAATTTCGAGAGATCTTCCATCATTGCCCTTTCATGTTAGATAGCACAAATAATGCGTGAAGCATTATAAGCATATTCAGGAAAGCCCCCTAAAGGGGGCTTCCTAATTTAATTATTTTCCTAAGTCTGGATGCAAAAGTGAGGGTGCGGCTCCCAAAAGCAATCGCGTGTAATCGTCTTGCGGATTATTAAATACCTGCTCTGCCGTTCCCTCTTCTACCGCACGTCCGGCATTCATAACTATTATTCTGTCGGATATATAGCGAACTGTTTGAATGTCGTGACTAATGAAAACCATAGCCAAATTCAGTTCCTTTTTCAGATCCATCAACAGATTCAAAATTTGCGCACGAACCGAAACGTCAAGCGCACTAGTGGGTTCATCAGCAATAATGGCGTCCGGCTTCAAAGATAGAGCACGCGCAATAGCCACACGCTGGCGCTGACCACCAGACAATTGCCCGGGCAGCGCATCAAGTGCACTTTCCGGCAGACCCACCATGCCGATAAGTTCATGCACACGGCGCTCGCGCTCTTCCGTCGTGCCAACCTTATGAACAATCATGGGATCCATAAGTTGGTCGTGAACACTCATGCGGGCATTCAACGCAGTAGCAGGGTCTTGGAATACAACAGATATAACTCGCCCGATAATACGACGGTCAGCTGCGCTGCGGTGCGTTACATCCTTGCCTTTGAAATAAACCTTGCCAGATGTGGGCGATTGTAAACCACACATAACATTCGCAGTTGTAGATTTCCCGCAACCAGATTCGCCTACAATACCTATGGTTTCACCGGGCCATAGCTTCAGTGTAAGACCACGCACAGCCTGCACCATATTCGGATGCAACAAACTACCAGTGCGCGTCTTAAAAGTTACCTTGATGTCGTCTAGGAAAATAATCGGATCTGTACCCGCAAATTTTTTCTCTAGCGCTTCTTCAGCCGCCAAACTTTCTGGCGTTTCACATGTAGAGTCGCTATCTACGCCACATGCTTCAGCTTCTTCAGCTAAAGCCGTCTCAACATGCTCAACATCTTTACGCACAACGGCTTTCTCAAATGCCAGTGCACCCGAGCCCGACTCTACTCTTACATCTACCGGAGTTTTCTGATCGCTCATACTATCGGCCCTCCTGGAACATACGGTTCTATGCCAAGCCTATTAAGTTCGCTGTCGGGCAGCTCAGCGTAGTAATGATCGGTATCTTTGTATCTCTTAAGCATCGGACGTATAGGCGATACTTTGTCCGGATGGCTAGAGCGCGGCGTGAAGCGGTCGCCAACAGGGAAGTCTTTCGGACTAGGCACGCTGCCGGGCACTTGATGCAGCCTGTCTCCACCGGCTTCAATTGAAAGAACACTACCGAGCAAACCACGAGTGTATTCATGGATTGGGTTGGTAAGAATGTCAACAACCGGACCCTGCTCTACAACTTGACCTGCGTACATAACGGTAATGGAGTTTGCAACCTCTGCAACAAGCGCTAAATCGTGGCTTACAAACACCATAGCAAAGCCAAGTTCTTTCTGAAGCCTGTTCAGAAGATCGACTACCTGTTTTTGCACTGTAACGTCTAGTGCAGTAGTTGGCTCGTCGGCAATAATTACTTTCGGATCGCGCGTTAGCGCCATAGCAATTAGAACGCGCTGGCGCTGACCACCGGAAAGTTCGTGCGGATACGAATCGAGTGTACGTTTCGGATCTAAACCTACAAGTTCTAACAAATCTTCAGCGGTTCTGGTGCCACCGCGCTTGGTTAGCTGCTTCATTTGCGACTTAATAAGCATACTAGGATTCAGCGATGACAATGCATCCTGATAAATCATGGCAATTTCACGACCGCGCAACTGATTCATCTCGCGGTCATTAAGCGCAAGCAAATTCTGACCGTTATACAAAATCTCGCCTGTAATTTGAGCGCGCGTATCAAGCAATCCCATAATTGCCAGACTGGTAATAGATTTGCCGCAACCAGATTCACCCACAAGACCCATGGTCTGACGCGGACGAACAACAAAACTAATGTTATCTACAACATTCACATCGCCATGACGCGGGAATCGAATACAAAGATTCTTAACCTCAAGAATAGGCGGAACATCTGTCTTTGCTGTAAAGCGATCGGTGCGCTTGCCTTCAATTGCACGCAACTCGGAAAGTCTAGCCTCCAGCATTTCAGCCTGAGCAGCGTAAGCCAGCTTAGGATCGGCAACCATGCGGTCAGCTTCGCGGTTAGCGCTAAGCTTGTCATCGCCCGCAGCCACAGGCGCCTTTGCAGGCGCAGCCATAGCATCGGTAATGCCTTCGCTGAATATATTCAAGCAAAGTACGGTAATCATAATTGCCAAGCCCGGGAACAACGCTTGCCACCAGCGCCCAGCCAAAACACCATCGCGCGCATCAGCCAAAATGTTACCCCACGTAGGAGTAGGTTCAGGAATGCCCGCACTGATAAACGACAGCGATGCCTCAAACACAATGGCATCTGCCACCAAAACAATTGTAAATACCAAAACCGGTGCAATACAGTTACGTATAACGTGCTTTACTAAAATCCAGTTGGCACGTGCACCCGACACTATTACCGCACGTACATAATCTTGATTGTATTCACTCATCACATTTGCACGCACAATTCTGGCAATTTGCGGAATGTAGAGAAAACCTATAGCGAATATAAGCGATGGCACCGAATTACCGAACACGATAACAAAAGTAGCTGCCAACGCGATACCCGGAAAGCTCATAACGATATCGAGAATACGCATGATAAGATTTGAAAGCCAGCCGCGCACAACAGCTGCAAGCGAACCAATTATGCTGCCGAATATCAGCGCAAATGCCGTAGCGCCAAGACCAATAACCAATGAATAGCGTCCGCCATACATCATACGAGATAAAACGTCGCGCCCTTTATCATCGGTGCCGAACAAGTGCGCGGCATCGGGTGCCTGACGCGCAACTGTTATCTCGTATGGACTGTACGGAGCTAAGAAATTAGCGAACACGGCAATTAGAACAATAAGAATAAGTATTACAAGAGCGATACGCGAAGATACGGGCATATTCTTCCAGCGGCGGAAGCGCACCTTACCTTCCAATTTCTCTGTAGTTTTTTCGCGAAGCTTAGGCGGCTTCACATCTAAAGCAGGACTGCTACCTGTTGGCGTTATGCCGGTCATATCGGTCCCGCTACCGGGGGTTTTCAGATTTTTTTCATCAGTCATGATCTACACCGTCCTTATGCGCGGGTCAATCAGGATGTAGAGCATGTCAACAATAATGTTGATTATGATGAAGGCCACAGCAACCGTAAGCACAACACCCTGTACTAAATATAGATAATTCGACTGAATACCGGACACAATAGCCATACCCATGCCCGGCAGGTTAAAAATAACCTCGATGATAACTGCGCCACCGATAAGATAACCAATGCGCAAACCTAAAACCGTAACAGGTGTTATAAGTGCGTTGCGAAGCACGTTGCGCGCCACAACAACACTCTTCGGTATGCCAGCGCCAAGAGCTGTACGCACATAGTCTTTATCAAGTTCTTCAACCATAGATGTTCTTACAACGCGCGTAAGTTGACCTGCAACAGGCACGCCAAGAGAAATGGCTGGCAAAAGCATTCGCGTGAACCACCCACTTGGGTCGGTAAATAAATCTGGCAGACGACCGGATGCAGGAAGTATGCCCTGGAATGCCAAAATAAGCAGTACGGCTAACCAGAAAGACGGCGTAGCAATACATGCAATAGATAAAACACGGATAATTTGATCGGGCCATTTGTCGCGATATAGCGCCGAAACAACGCCTAAGATAACGGCAACAACAACGCCAAAAATCAATCCCATGAAAGTAAGCTGCAACGTAACAGGCAGAGCTTCCATTACACGATCGGTGACTGACATGCGCGATGCACCATAAGTTCCAAGATCGCCATGCAAAAGACCTATAAGGAAATTGCCATATTGCACAATGATTGGATCGTTCAGACCCATTTCCTCGCGATAAGCTTCTGCTTGCGCCACCGTGGCATTCTCGCCTAGAACCGAATAAGCTGGATCAATGGGTGACAGCGACATAATGAAAAACACGAGGATAGTAACGCCCAAGATCATAATAGGTAACCAAAGAAGGCGATTTCCTATTAAACGAAGAAGGTTGTTCACATCAGTCCCCTAACCTTCGATTTGCCTATAGAGTTAAGTGTAACCTATTTGAAACATTCACAGGACGCTAACCTGATTCAAAGCTATGCATTTTTCTGAGAAATGTTCAAATAGGCAAGCATAATTACATTAATTGCAATTTTGCTTGCCCATGCATAACTACAGCGCAGAAGCGGCAGCTTTATCTAACACTATCGTGCAATTAGGATGCAGTTGCAGCACAGAAGCTGGAACCTGCGGACGAACAGGACCGCTGAATGCAAGCGCCACGGTTTCCGCCTTATCTTCGCCACTTACCACCACAAGCACCTCGCGCGCACCCATTATGGTGCCAATACCCATTGTGTATGCTTGGCGCGGAACTTGATCGGCATTGTCAAACAGGCGGCTGTTAGCTTGAATAGTTGTTTCTGTTAAATCTACTATATGCGTACCTACGGGGAATTCATCGGCGGGCTCGTTAAAACCAATGTGACCGTTATGACCAAGCCCCAACAATTGCAGTTCTATTCCGCCAGCGCTTGCAATGGCTTCATCGTAAGGCTCGCATACCGCCGCAGCATCCGGATTCGAACCGTCGGGAACGTGGGTACGCGCTTTGTCAATATTCACATGGTCAAATAAATTTGTATTCATAAAGTAACGATAGCTTTGATCGTTTTCAGGCTGAAGCCCAACATATTCATCTAAGTTAAAAGTGGTTACATCTGAGAAATCTACTTTGCCTGCCTTGCAGTCGGCTACAAGGTTTTCATAGGTGCCAATAGGGGTAGAACCAGTAGCCAGTCCAAGTACGCATTTTGGCTGATTGCGCACTTTCTCGGCGATAATGTCCGCAGCTATACGGCTCATCTTTTCGTAATCGTCTGCAATAATAATGTTCATTTGGCACCTCCGATGTGCTGATCTATAAGACGCCCGCCAACCCGCCGACTCGCTAAATGTTAGGTCCAGAACAAAAACGTCTCTAATAATTCTTGGTACGCCCAAGGATACACATCAGAATACCATCCGGTTTCGGGCACAAAGCACAGCAGTAAGCTATACGTGACACTAATAGCCGCCAACGCCAACAAAACGCACGTTATAATGCTGCGCATTTTAACGCCACCAATAGGAGCTGTGGGCAGTTGCTCAGCGCCTATAGATTTCGGATATAAACGACTAGGCAGCGGATTGTCGGTAATATTCTCATTCACAATAAAGACCAGCAGCACTACAGCAGCTAAAAGCATGAAACTAAAATCGGCATAATAGCGCTGCAGAATACCAGCCATTTGCGCATCGACCAGCGCTATTACTACAGCCGACACTAGCAAAGTTATTATGACCCCTGTGATGGTGTTGGTAGAGCGCTGTGCATTTCGCAGGCGCACAATTGGCGCGGCAAAAAACAGCACCCACAGCACAGGCAGACATGCAAACACGCCGCCAAATGTAACTTCTTTAATGGTTTGCCCCATGTAAGTGGTGGCGAATTCTGCCGGCTGAATAAAGGGGAATACACCGCAAACATTCGGCGGTTGTAAGAAATAGCTGAAGAACGCCGGAGCAAAGCGACCAAGCACCCAGCCGCGTTTTGTCATATCGTTCATGGTTAGGTTGTAGTTCGCGCCAAAATCGGTGAAACTGCCGAAACGTGCGTAGTTGTACCACATAATTCCAGCTGCCACCACAACATAGGGAAGCAGCAAGCACGCCACTTCGCGCATTCCATCGCGCGTAAGAATGCGACGCTGGCGAATATAGATGCGCCAAAACAGCGGAATAGCCAAAAGCGACAGCAATAAAAATTGCGGACGGCATCCGGCTACAAGCGCCATGCATAAAGACCCAATTGCAAAATTCAAACAGCGCCGGCTGGATTCGCGCGCACGAATCCAGAAGTATAGACCCCACACTGAAAACGCCATAGCGCACGCTATTGGCAGCGAATAGAAAGTGGGGAATTTCACCAAATAAAGTATTCCGCAACAAAATACAAGCGGTATTTGCACAAGCAGGTAAATGCCTAAACTTACGCGCTTGAAGTGATAGCGCGCGAAGCGATCTAACATGGCAGAGCAACCCAGCACAAACGCCACAACAGCAATTAGCACACCAATTGCTGTTGGAAAACTTTGCCCAGTTAAAACATAGAACGGCAAGTAGAAAAGCAGCGCCGGCACCACGCCGAAATACACGTAGTAGTGCCCCTCGTAATAAGCCACGTCAAACAGATACGGATCGCCCGTTTCCTTCTGCGCTTCGTCGCGCGCGCCTTTGTCATACGGGTCTTCCATATCTTGCAACCACTGGGGCGGCTCTTCCTCTAAGTAGAGTTTGCCCTGCGTAAAGCTTTTCGCCAGCTCTGAATATTGCTGGGCGTTATCGCCGCCCACCTCGTATGTGTTTACAATTGAATGACCATCCCATTCACCTTGGTTGTAATTCGCAGTAGCAATACCCACTAAATTAGAACCATAGAATAAAAGGGCAGTAATTATTGCCGCTTCTATCACATTGGCCGCAATGATGCCTGCCTTCGAGCGCCTCGGATGCTCAACTATTCGCAGCCGATATATAGCGCTTTTCGGTCTGAACATAAATGCAAGTAGAAGAATTCCTAAAACGATGATGAAGCGTACACCATTAAATATAAACGGATGATGCGCGTTCAACACAACAGTGTTCAAGCGCAGCGGATACTGCACGTCTTCGCCAACAATTTCTATTTTTAAGTTATCTACAAGACCATTCGTGCTTAGGTTTATATATTTGCTTTGCAGCGAATTTGTAGCCACATTAACCACAGGCACACCCACCGTGTATTCCGTGCTGTCAAAATACGTTATGTGCGCCGTGTCGGTAAATTGAATTTTCAACGGCACATTTTGAGCAGGCTGCCAGCTTGCAAAGTCGATGAAAATGTTATGTATCTCGGTGTTGAGGTTTGTAAATTCCAGCTGATTGTTGGCGGCAGTAATGCGGAAAGTTTCGTCGGCAGTTTCAGTTAGCTGTATACGCGACTTTAGATTAATCGGCGAATAGCCCGCCGACGCAAAGTAGTTGAAATTGAAAACGAAAACTTCCAACGCTAAGGCTATACATACTAATATGCCAACCCACTTAGAAATATGGGTAATAACACGTTTATTCGGCGTAATTGTACGCCGGAAGAAATACGCGATATTCTCCCAAATTGACGGCATGCAATGATTATATAAGAGAAAAGCTGACTAGAGCATTGCGGTCGGCGTATGAAGATACAAGTTGCCCCTCTAGTGTCTTGAGTGCAGCCGCAATAAACATATTTGGGAAGCAATCAAGCAACTAGAGGGGCTATGTGTACTCTAATTTACGCTAACAATGCCAGCAAAAGTTACTTCAAAACAGATTTCACGTCGGCGAACACCACTTCAGGATCGCGATCGCCATCTATTGTCACCAGTAAATCGCAGCCACGATAGTAATCGATCAGAGGGCTTGTAGATTTCTCGTAAACTTCCAAGCGGTTACGTACTGTGGTTTCGTTATCATCGTCACGCTGATACATTTCGCCACCGCACTTCTTGCAAGTGTCGCCATCGGCAGCGGTGCCAATAGCGCCGCATTCGCGACACATACGGCGGCTAGTAAGCCGACCAACTATAATTTCCGGGTCAACATCTATAAGCAGCGCAGCATCAAGCGGACGACCCAGTTCTGAAAGCATGGTATCAAGCGCAACGGCTTGCGTAGTAGTGCGGGGGAAACCGTCTAGGATAACTCCCTTTGCAGTATCGGGCTGCTGAATGCGTTCGCGCATCAGGTCGATTATTAGTTCATCGGGAACCAGATCGCCTGCATCCATGAACGCCTTGGCCTTCATGCCGAGTTCAGTTTGGTCCTTCACGGCTTGACGCAAAATATCGCCGGTAGAGATATGGCAAAGCCCTTCTTCAGATACAAGCTTAGCCGCCTGAGTTCCCTTTCCAGCCCCCGGCGCCCCCAGAAGCACTATATTCATCTTACAAGTCCTTTCACATACGGAAAACGTACCTAATCATTCTAACAAAGCCACATGCTTATAAACCGTATTCGTTACATGAAAACCAAATGCAGCCCATCGTTGGCAAATTTTGGCGAAGTTTGGCATTGGAATTTAGCGCAGGTCTAAAAATACTTGTTTGAAATTTTGTAAGTTATGAAAGTGTCCAACGCAATTCAACCGACACGCTGCGCTTCAACCGATTAAAATATAAATTAGCTAGTAAAAATCTTTATAGACCCGGCGCTCAAGGAGAAATATTGGGACACGCTCCTACACCTTCGCATCCCCTACCGCGCACAAGCGGAATAACGCTGCAAATGATTTTAGACGGTCTGAAACGGTGCGGTTATCAGATAGAATTTTCCCCGGCGCAAAACCGCAGAGGAATAACACGCATTGCGGCATATGCCGGTCCGTCGCACGAAGTGCACTTCGTGCCGCCTTTTGCCAGCGAAGCAAATTCGGTGCTGCGAATATTTACGCTTGAAGAAGTGGTTTCGCATAAAGATTTATGTGAGGCGCCTTCTATCGTATTTTTGGAAAACGACGAATGCGTGCCTTCCGGTTCGCTAGCTAATGCAGCCTTCGTGAAAAGCGCCAACCGCGCAGGCGCATCATTCAATACACTAGTTGTAGATATTTCAAACTACCTGTTCTCTATTGGCGAGTTTATAGCAAGTATGTCAGAAGTGGTTCGCGCCGCCGGATCGTTCCAAGAATTAGTGGATATAGCTGAAAACTTTTTTGGATATTTCGCAAATGTGACCGATGCAAACAACGTATTGATAGCCCACACAAAAAATATTGCCCCCAACGATCCAATAAATAATTCATTAATTGAAAAGGGTTATCACACAAAAGAGCACCTAAGCAACGAAAGCAAAGACGGCTTTATTTCAACAGAAATGAAAGAACAGCAAGGCGTGGCTGTATATCCGCCAACACCACCTTTTCCATACAGTCTGCTAACCTGCGTTCTGCGCGCTCGCGGGCGTTTCTATGCGCATGTTGTGATGGCTTGTCCTGAAAGTGAAGTTACGCAAGGCACAATAGATGCGTTCAGTTTATTTGCTGCCTATTGCGACAAGCTGGCAGAGCGAAAAAGCCGAAACGCCATGACAGACGATTTTGTATCTAGTGGCTTTCTGGTGAAGCTTCTAACTGAATTCAATTTAGATGGCGTGTTCGTCCGAGAACAGGCCGACCGCCTATCTATACCAACACACGGCAAATTCACATTAGCATGCATGCACGTACAACACGATTTCCTAGATCAGCTGAACTACCTAGCGCACGAAATAGACAGAACTCTTTTGTACGAACATCGCATGATAATACTAGATAATCGCGTGTACATACTAATATTTGGAAACAGCTGGGATGAAGTGATGAATGCTAATGTTCAGCTTTCCGAATTAGACTTAAACAACGTGCCTTACGAAATGTATTCGTCGGATGTATACGAGAATTTATCCGACACTTACTATGCATACAAGCAAATTGCCGCAATTTGTAAATACATAGGTTTTGTCAGACACTATAGATATCTTACTGCAAGCAGCAAACACGACAATATTTTCACCTTCCATGACGTATTTTGCTTTTACTGGGACGACCCATTTGCCGATAGCGAACTGCGCGGATTTGCCATGGACCACACACGCTTAACCATTATGGAACACGACGACAAGCTAAACAACACAAACAATGTGCCGCTTCTGAATGCATACCTAATAATGGAACGTAAAGCCACCCAAGTTGGAGAGATGTTCCATATGCACCGCAATGGAGTGCTCTATCGCATAGACAGAATTGAGAAAACATACCGCCTCGATTTAGACGACTATCTAACTAGGCAATACCTTCAGATGTGCGCCCGTATCAAGATGATAGCCACAAACAGGTTCACATTGGCAGAAATTGCGCTAAACCATTAAGCCAAAAAGCGGCAGAAATTTGTTAGCGATCGTCGGATCCAAATAATCTGCCATCTGACATTATTATTTCCTGTATATGCGTCGGCGGCGACACCAAAGATTTCATCATGGAATCCCATACCGTATCTAGGTGACTGGCATAATAGTAAACAACCTCGTCAGGGTCGGCACAGCCTTTGCGCAAGAAGCGATACAGATCGGTACACTGGCGATATATCCCCATCAGCGATGACGCACAAAGCGTAGCTACAGAATTAGGCTCTACGCCTTTGCTTTTTTGTACTTCGCGAAACATATCCCTGTATATAGACTCGGTAGCTAACACATTGCGCAATTCAAAACGCATAAGCATTCCGTTATCGTCGCGCGAAGAATGCAAAATGTAGCTTACGTCGAACAAGCAAAACATCATCTTGAAATCTTGCTGCATAACCGATAACACTTTGTCGCGTATATCCATCTCGGGCGGAAGCGACTCGGCATATATGCGCAAAGAAGCAATATTATCTTCGCCAAACTTGCGCAATATTGATTCTTTTGTAGGGAAATAGTTATATAGCGTGCGTGTAGATACACCAGCCTCAGCCGCGATATCAGCCAGCGTAGTTTTCAGGTATCCCATCTCGCAAAATAAATCCAACGCTGCATCGTATATCCGCTGTTCCATTGCCTTTTTGTTTTCGTCACGACTGGCCACAAGAATACAACCTTTCGTATCCGATACATTTACTACAACTACCGATTACACTTTTTGGTACTTTCGGAATTAAGCAGTTCAGCGCCACCCGATATCGGCGTTCCGGGTGGCGCAGGTTGTACGCAACCGCACGCAGGACACACAGGCGCAAATGTAGTCGGCAATTTTTCGCGACATTTTAAGCAACGCCCTATCCTGTCTATACACTTGCCACAGTGCGTACATGGACAACACATATCGCTTGCTCCTAATTTGTGAATACAATCAATTACTAGTCGCGCAAATCCACTAGCTCTATATCGAAGTCGAGGTCTTTTCCTGCCAGAGGATTGTTGAAATCTATAGTTGCCATACCCTCGTTTATCTCGGTTACAACAGCCGGTATTTGTATGCCCTCTTTCGTTATGAAAAAGAAACGCTTACCAATTTCTATATCTTTTGCATTAGGAATGGTATACATGGGCTGGTGCTCCACCTTGTCTTCCCTGTATTCACCAAACGCCTCTTTTACAGGAATATGCACATGGCGCTTCTCGCCCACCTTCATAACGGCAACGACTTCATCAAAACCATCTATAACAAGTCCAGAACCTACCTCATATTCCAGAGGCTCTTTATCATCTGTGCTGTCAAAAACACTACCATCGGCAAGCGTTCCTTTATATTTCACAACCGCTTTCTTGCCGTAGTTTTTGCTCACTGTAAGACCTCTTTCTTAGTTTTGCCTATAACCACAAAAACAACAACAGCCAAGATTGCCATTAACACAGCCGACACCATAAACACCGCTGAATAGTCGCCTTTACCAGCCACGTCAGCCGCAAATTGCACATATGGACTTGAAACGAAGGTGCCAAGGTTCATAAATACGGCTGTGAATGCTAAAGCTGACGACGCTACTGCAGCCGGACAGCTTATAGACACGTAATGCGGCACACCAGCCGTTATTACAAGGTGCCCAAGTCCTAAAACGCATACAGAAATTATTACTAGCGGTAGTGAAGGTACAACAACAAGTCCAGCGAACATTAAAGCTAAACCAACCGCGCACGTAGCGCAAGCAAGAGGCAATGTTTGTAACTTAAATAACTTAAACATTTGCCCAAAGAAAGCCGCCGCCAAAATTCCTACCAAGGTAAACAACGATAGCAACTGACCGCCTATTACAGCATCAGTTATGCCATTTTGAACAAGGCAGCTAATAAACACTGTAAAGAATGGATAATCAAGCACTTGCGCCAACAAGAAAATAATCATATAGAACCAAGCTATTGGAGTTATATGCGCCTTTTTGCCGTCTTCCGCCTTTTCGTCTACGCCAACATCGGGTTCTTTATAGAACAGAAGAACACAAACCAGCACAACTAAGCCAACCGCATACAGCCAAAATGCCGTATTCCAACCTATGCCCACACATATACCACCAACAGAGGAAGCAAACACGGCACCTATATTGAACGCCACGTTACCCCAGCCATATGCCGTAGCGCGCTTATTCGCATCAACAAATACCTGCGCAATAAAGGCGTAAATTATCGGCTGCAAAAAGCCTAAGAAAAGACCGAAAACGGCTCTATCCACCATAAGAACCCAGAAAGGCACTACCTCTGGCGTAAAGAATGCAGGCAATACGCCTACAACCGCCATGCCTCCTACAGCTATAGATAGAAGCGTCTTCCGTCTGATAAAACGACCTGCGATAACGCTGCATATTAACGCAGCTACAATCTGCGTAAGGGCAACTATAGTTGAAAGATAAGATGCTGTCCCGGGATCTACGCCATAAACCTCCGCTATGGCGTTCAAACTCGGGGCGATATAACCCATATCTGGAATAACAAAATAAACCGATAGGATAACCACATAAATGCCAGCGGCTACCTTGCCTTGCTTGGCAGTCATACTACCCATACCAACCCCTTTACTTTAATCTGAATGCATGCTGTCCAAAAAGCAATCAGCCATAAAGTGACTACGCTTCCAAATGCAGTTCCAAATGCACATAAATGCCATGCGACAGAAAAGGGCGTCCAAAATTACGGACCGCCACCCCGAGGGCGAGGCTTCACGCGAAGCCTGCGCCCCCGCTGCGTTTCTGTGAATCGGAGTATTGCCGACCCTCTCGCCTGCCTACTTCACAGTTCCTGCATTTGGAACAAAAACGGTAAACCTACTTTTGCCATCAAAATTCGCAACCAACTCGTCTACCGGGCCGTATTCCATACACAGCGCTTGGCAATGTTGCACGCACAGCGGCTTTTTGCCCTTTTCGGTGCGCTCGGCACAAAGGTTGCACTGGTCAGTTGGTATAGGCACAAAGTCGTATTGATACTTATCGCCATCTATCTGCCACGGACCAATCTTTTGAATCTTGATGCCCCAGCGGTCATACGGCAGATCGTGTTCCATCTGACACGACGTTTCGCACGAATGACACCCGGTGCAGTATTCGTAATTGATAAGAAGTCCGCACGCTTTATCGTTAGCCATTTACATCAGCTCCTCGTTGGGCGAGAACTTCTCAACTATCTCGCGCATGTCGGTTTCGCCGTAAATTTCATCGAGCTCACACTTGTAAACACGGCACATCTGCGATTTGCAGTTATTGCCAAACCCGCTCTCACCGCAACCCGCCTGCACAATCACATTCGGATTAGAGGCATAGGTGTCATAGCTACCCAGATGCTTACCGTCTTTGTCTAGGCGATCTTCACCTTGACGCTCGGGGAACCACCACGCATGATCGAGCGCCACTGTACTTGGGTCTAAAATTGGCGATACATTTGCTTTCAGCTGTATGCGACCCAAGTGGTTCTCAATCCAGCACCAATCGCCATCTGAAATGCCATACTTCTCAGCTGTTTCAGGTGCAATTTCAAATTCGGGATTGGGATGCAATGCACGCAAATGCGGGAATTGCCTGTGCTCAGAATGGAAAGATGCCCACTGACGCGCACCGGTCGTCATAATTAATGGGTACTTCTCAAGGTACTCTTCCTTATTGAACCGAGCAGGTACGTTGTAGGGGCTAAACGGCGGCTCGGCATAATGCGGAACCGGCTTTTGACCCCACTGTGCAAACAGCGTGGAATATAACTCTACGCGGCCAGTAGGCGTATTGAAGCCCAGTTGTCCATCGGGGCGCTGCTCGCCATTGGCATACTTATAGTAGTGATATTCCGGGTAAATCCAGTTTTCTTCACGCGCCTCTTCAAACGTGAGGCCTGTCTCTTTCATAGTATAGGTGAAGAATTCCTCTAGCGTCTCTCCCGGCCACATTTCTTTGCGCCACTTACTACCAAGTTCGAAGCAAATTTCCATGTCAGATTTTGCCTCGCCCAAAGCCTGACAGGCCTTATTCGTATTCTGAATATGGTAGTAAATTGAACGAATGCCATTGCGCTCGGGATACATGCATATCGGCAAGAACAAATCGGCACAAGCCTGAGCCGTAGGCACCATAAATGGGTCTAGAAACACGTTGAACTCGGCATTCTTATACGCTGCCTCCATGCGGGTATCGGGCTCTTGCGCCGTACAAGAGATGGGATTAGATGCCATAATGAAGTTCGCGCGAATCTTATATGGACGCTCGCTTAGCATTTGGTCAATAGTCATGTCGGCTTGCGTAAGCACAACGCCCGAGTATTTCAGTGCCGGGAAGTCGTTACCACCGATGCGCTCTGCCTGCGCTTCTAAAGTAAGCCATTCAGCCGGATCGGGCGGGTTCCATGTCTGACAATTGAAGGGCTGATGCACTGTAACCATGCCACCGGGAATGTCTATCTGACCAGTAATTGACCACAGATCTACAACCGCCGCAGAACCGGCTAAACATTCCATAGTCATATCTAGCGCCAGACCCCACTGTATGGCGGAAGGTTTCTCGGCAAGCATTTCAGCTGCACGAACAATTTTTTCTTGTGGAATCCAAGTAATCTCGGACGTTTTCTCTAAAGTCCACTCTTTTGTAGCTTCGTAATACTCATCGAAGCCATAGCACCACTTATCCACAAAGTCTTTGTCGTATAAGTCGTTTTCAATAAGATACTTGCCTATTCCCAAAGCCAGCGCAGCATCTGTACCGCAGCGAATTTGCAACCACAAATCGGCATGCGCTGCCATCCAAGTTAGCTTCGGGTCGATAACTACTAGCTTGCTTCCGCGCTTCATGCAGTCAACAAGCCAATGCCCCTGATTGCCGTCGGCATTCGAAATAATAGGATTGTTGCCCCATACAAATATGTTCTTGGGTGCAACCCACTGTTCGTTTTCGTAGCGGTTGTAATGATTCTGCGAACAGTCGGGTACAGCGTATGTACCCATAAGCACTGTGCAAGCCGCCACGCGGGGAACATAGCAACTATTGCCAGAAAGCATATAGGCATATTGCGCAGTACCGTATGCATACATTAAACGACAAATGTAAGGGGCACCACCGCGACCAGTTCCCAAGTGGAATACAACAGCCTTCGTGCCAGATTCTTCTTTTATCTTGGCGAATTTAGTAAGAATCATGTCGTAGGCTTCATCCCAAGTAATGCGTTGCCACGCTTCAGGATTGCCCCTGTCCTTGAAAGCGCGTTTCATGGGATACAGCACGCGATCGGGATGATAGATAGCCTCTTTTAGCGTAATGCATCTAGCGCATAATCGCCCTTGATAGTACGGACTTTCAGGGTCGCCCTCTACCTTAATAAACTTTCCAGTTTCTTTGTCGGTGTAGATAATTACGCCGCATCCATCATGGCAGCCCGGTGCCGCCCATGCGCCAGAACGAGTACAGATCATGCCGTCTTCTTCCCATTGCCAAGGAAGATCGCCGCCGGTGTAGCGAACCGGTGGCTCCCTAAAGAAGTCAGGTCGGATCTCGTTTTGACCGCCCTGCTCGACCACCATATCAATGCGTTTGGTCATTGCAGCTCCTCTCTTAACTCTCCTTTTCGAGCCGCACGCCCACATGCAAGTTCCCCGTCTTCTTACAGGGAAGCGCACGACTTCGCGAACACAGATCTGGAGGTCAAATTCGCCGCCTTATCGGAACACCGCATGACCAGAAAGCGAGTCAACCGACCTTATCTGTTACTGCGAATTCTGCCTAGAAAAAAGTAAGTTTTTAAGGCTTGTGAAACGCGCCTCATACTAAAAGATTGACATATCGACAAACTGCTAAAAACGCGCGTTTACGTGGCACTACCCCTATTAAGAACTTACTTTTTTTCACTTAAGATGCGCCGCAGCTGCGTATGTTCTAAACCTTTTCGGTCGATGTCGAAAAGTAAGCGGAAATACGCGAAGAGCTTCTTCAAACAGGAAGAGAGTGGAGGAAGGAGAGTCATGGCTTTTCATTTCAAAGAGAACCCGGCTCCAAAACAAGAGGTGCTTGAAGATGGCACTATTGTGACGCGCACATGCGCGTGGTCGCCCCCGGGATGCCACGCAGTAGGTTGCGGCATTAAGCTGTTTGTAAAAGACGGCGAACTAGTTAAGGTTGAGGGCGACCCCGACCATCAACTGACACAAGGACGCTTATGTCCAAGGTGCTTAGCGCTGAAAGAAGCGGTCTATCACCCCGACCGTCTTCTGTATCCCATGAAGCGCGATCCGAAAGACAGAGGTTTAGACAAGTGGGAACGCATCAGCTGGGATGAAGCAACTGATTTAATTGTGGCAAAAACTGAAGAGATTCGCGCGAAATACGGATCGGAGTCTATATGTGTATACATGGGCACCGGTCGTGAAGCCGTGCGCTATGGTTTTACGCTTTCATCGAAGGTGTTGCGCACGCCAAACAACTGCTATGCTCAGTCGGGTTGGTCTTGTATGGGTCCCCGCCAAACAGCCATGACCATGATGCTTGGCAGCGCCTATATTGAACTAGACTACAACGGCGGATCTCTTGATGTGTGGAACGATCCAAATTGGAAGCGCCCCGACTACATCTTCTGTCTTGGCAAAGAGCCGCTAAAGTCTAATCCAGATGGTCTTTGGGGTCACGCATTAATAGAATGTATGAAATTGGGCAGCAAGTTAATAATGGTAG
This sequence comes from Adlercreutzia sp. ZJ154, assembly GCF_011039055.1. Lineage (NCBI taxonomy): Bacteria > Bacillati > Actinomycetota > Coriobacteriia > Eggerthellales > Eggerthellaceae > Adlercreutzia > Adlercreutzia sp. ZJ154. The sequence goes on along the minus strand of NZ_JAAKEF010000003.1, from coordinate 52,028 downwards.
ACCCGCGTATGAATTGGCTTGCCACACGTGCCGATCAGGTCTTGCAAATAATTCCGGGCACCGACGCTGCGCTTTGCCTAGCCATTCTAAACGTGCTAATCAATGAAGACTTAGTAGATCATGACTATATTGATCGTTGGTGCTATGGATACGATGAACTAGTAGAACGCGTACAGGAATACACGCCTGAATTCGCAGCAAAAGAATGCGGAATAACCGCCGAAGAAATTGTGGAATGCGCCCATAAGCTAGCATATGACGGAGGCAAAACTCACTGGAGCCTTCTGATGGGCGTGGCTGTAGATCAGAACCCGAACGGATGCCAAGTTACGCAATGCCTAATAGCAATGTCTGCAATAACTGGCAACTTAGATGTTCCCGGCGGTACCGTTGTAGGCGTTCAGATGCAATTCGAAATGACCGGCGCTACAGATTTTATGAGCGACGAGCTAAAGAATAAATGCATTGGCTGGGATACATATCCAATTGTAAAAATTCTGCTGAATACCACGCATCCAGACATAACGCTAGAAGCGCTTGAAACTGGTCGTCCCTACGAATTAAAGATGGCGTGGCTAGATTCCACAAATCTGCTATCGCCCACGTGTTCGGCACAGCCAAAACGCTGGCATGATGCGCTGCGCAAAATGGAATTTACGGTAGCAAAAGATATGTTTATGACACCGACAATTATGGCGCTAGCAGATGTAGTGCTGCCTCTTGCCACATGGGCAGAGCACGACGGCATAGTTATGACAAATCAAGGTTGCCAGATGGGCATAGCCGGCGCTATTAATAAGGCGCTGCAAGTTGGCGAATGTAAGTCTGACTTGGAAATGCTAATTCATTTCGGTAATGCATTCTACGAGCGTGCCTATGGCGAAGAATACCCATTCAAAACAGTAGAAGAATACTTAATTGACGACCTTAATAAGATGGGGCATTCATGGGAAGAGCTATCTGAAAAGGTTGTGGCATCAAACGACATCGGTGGATACCATAAGCCTGAACGCGGTCTTATTCGCTCTGATGGACAGCCCGGATTCCAAACCACAACCGGGCGTGTCGAACTGTGGTCTACAGGCTATGACGCACTAGGCGATGACCCGCTGCCATATTACTTCCCGCCAAAACTGGGTGCCACAGCAAGACCAGATATCGCTAAAGAATACCCGCTTATGATGACAACAGGTGCTCGCTACTTTGCATCGTTCCATTCAGAACATCGTCAAATTCCAAGCTTGCGTGCATTAACTCCAGATCCTTACTTGGAGATACATCCCGAAACAGCAGCTGAACTCGGCATAAAAGACGGTGACGAAGTTACTATTGAAAACCCATGGGGCATTGCACACGAAATAGCAAAAGTAACTCCTGTTGTTCGCAAAGATATTGTGTCGGCTGCGCATGGCTGGTGGTTCCCTGAAGAAGATGGCGAAGAACCCAACCTGTTCGGAGTCTGGAAGTCGAATGTAAACAGCCTTGTTCCGCATCGTGTGCTGGGCAAGATGGGCTTCGGCGCTCCTTACAAGCAACTACCCGTAAAGGTCTACAAGACCCCCGTTGAAGAGTGCATTCTGTAAGGAGGTGTGTGCGATGAGCAACAACATAGGTCTGATGTTCGACTACGAATGGTGCACCGGCTGTCAAAGCTGTGAGATTGCATGCAGAAATGAACATGGCTGGTCCCTAGAAAAATGGGGCATTAAAGTTCTTGAACTTGGTCCGCTAGAAATGGAGCCCGGCAAGCTAGAATGGAATTACGTTCCATTTCCCACCAGCTATTGCGACATGTGCGAAAGCCGAGTGGCAGCAGGCGGCATCCCAACATGTGCGCTGCATTGTCTGGCAAATGTGATAGAGTGGGGTCCAGTAGAAGAGCTTACGAAGAAGTTAGAGGAAAAGGGCGGCAAAGCTAACATTTTCCTACCGTAGGGCAAACCTACAACCTATTTGAAGAGGTCCAAAACCATGGGCCTCTTTTTTGCGCTTTGTAGCTCTTCCATTAGTGAAGTCGGAAAGACTACGTTCAGAAGCTGCGCAGCCTTCATTCCGCTTCCCCGATTTTATTTATGCGAGTTATAGCAGCGCAGCATATGTTATGTGAAGTCGGAAAGACGTCATATAGGCAGAAAAGTGTGTAAGACTCAGTCCATCGCAAAGGGGTAGGGAGCGCTGTTGTGGAACTCTGACTAAACCAGACCGTGTGTTGCCTTCGTCACTTTTTTAGGCGAAAAATGGTCAAAACTTCCGACTTTCCATGGTTATAGCGCCACATAGCCAGCTTGAATTGTGAAGAACACTGGGCAAACAGTATTTGGTGATGCATCTATAGGCGCTATTCTGTGCTTTTCACAGTGGAAAGCTGGAAGTTTTGACCATTTTTCTAACTTTTTTGAACTAGTATGCGGATGAGTTGAATCGTAATCTAGTGTCAAGGTGTTGAGAGTTTACCCAAAAGCCATCCAATAAACACTTTAAGCCATCTTGCGGAGGTATCGTTTTTCCTAACGCTAGAGCCTCCGCATAAGCTACATCTCCGCCTCTGCCTTCCTGCTTTTGTAAGTCCTTTTTCTTCATCTTGCCGCCGCAGATTGCACATTTTCTAGTAAACACTGCTCACCCCTGTTCATAACTGACTTTTTCTTGGAAAAAGCTTGCCTGAACAGGGATGTCAAGTGAGAATTAGGCGCACTTTTTGCCTATATGTCGGAAAGACTACGTTCAGAAGCTTTCCCGATTTTACACATTGGATACGCGCTCTTATACAAACTGTATTAGTAAGGTTGGAAAGGTGAAGTGAAGGCTGTGTAGCTTCTGAACGCAACCTTTCCAACCTTACGCATTGGATGAATAATCTTGCATACGTAACATTAGTAAGTTGGAAAGACGGAGTGAGGGCTGCGTAGCTTCTGAACGTAGTCTTTCCAACTTACTAATTAAAGAAGGGGCTGTAACAAAAGTCTTGAATGGTTATCTTGAACCGCTATATATTGAAATGAAATGCAAGAAACCCACCACATATTGTGGCGGGTTTCTTATTGATGAGACTTCTGTTACAGCCCCTACTGAGATGCAAGAGGATGTTAACTAAATATCTTCTTTAAGCCTGCTCTACTGGCGTGGGCTCGGGTGCTTTCTTTTCAGCCAACTTCTTCGCACGACCCGCAACCCAGAACATTCCAAGCAGCAACACTATTCCTAGAATCACGTTGAAAATCCAAACAGCGCTCAGAATTTCATTGGTTCCAAAAACAGCAAGTATTGCTTGGTCAATTGGGGAAGCCAAGAAACCACCGCCATTTTGGAATACATAGCTAAATCCCATAACCGCACCCACAATAGCCGGAGCTACAAATGTGGACAGCAACATAGGAACACCAATTGTCATTGTGTTGGTGCCAAAGCCAGCAAGAATAATGGCAACATAGAATAGCGGCACATTGCCGGTTACATGAGCTACAAACCAAAGTATATAGCCCACAATTCCAACAATCCAAAACACGGGAAGAGTGTAGGCGCTTATGAATTTATATGCAGGTCCGAATAGCACAGCAGCGCCAATAGCACCAACAGAGAACAGCGAGAACACGGTGCCAATAACCGCAGGATTATCAACAACAGCACCGATAGATACGCCACCCAAATTGAACAGAGACTGGCTCATAATAATGGTGCCCAAGAACAAAACTAGCAGTACCCAACCGGGAACTGGAAGCTGAATCTTAACCTTCTCGCCCTTTTCATCTTCCTGAGGTACAGCGGGAACATTTTTCGGATTTAGCAAGAAAATGCACAGCACAAATGGAATTAGTGCAATCAGATAAATTGCCCAAGCCAAATTCCAAGAAATAGCACCAAGAATGCCAGCTACAGAAGTAAGAACAATCATGCCTACATTAAAGCAAACTGAAGCGATAGACATCATAGTTGCGCGCACAGATTCCTTTTGGAACATTAGCGAAATAACGCCCATTACGATAGGCATAAAGCAACCAAGACCAAGACCTAGGATGCAGCGGGTTGCCATAATTCCCCACCAAGGCAAAGCCGCACCTAAAATAGCGGGCGCACCGCCAACAACTACAAGAGCAGTTGCCAACAAAGCGCATACCCTATAAGAAAGTTTGCGGCCGGCGACGAGGCCAATAACGAGCGCCGCAGGTATCTCCAGCAAATTGGTGATCGACACCATGTACGATACGGCATTGGCGTCCACGCCATAAACATTCATCAGTTCCTGTGATGCCACATTAACGGCACTATGCATAGGTCCGATGAAATACATGCACATTAAAGCTACGAAGACACCTATTTGACCTGGGGTCATCTTCATCTTTTCTGCCATTGTTTCCCCCTTTAGAAATTATCAGCAGACAAAACTGTGGATCGCCTACCTCTCTTTTTGCCCTCCTGTTCTCTAGTTGCCAGATAAGCCTCCTTGCGCGATCCAGTATTTTCGGAGCCTATCGAAATAAATGTAAGTTTTGAACGTTTTATTGCTACGGAATAAAAATGGATGCCATGCTACCTTTTTCACCCATCTTTTCTACAAGTTCGTCAAGCGTCCCAAAGACCATTGCTTGCGCCAAACAATGATGAACACAAGCGGGCTTTTTACCTTCAGCTGTGCGTTTTGCGCATAAATCGCAATCGCTAGTTAGTGCTGGAATAAAACGGTATTCCCATTTTCCGTTCTGGCGCTGCCATGGACCTAGCTCCATAACTTTTACGCCCCACTGATTACCCGGGAAACCGTGTTCATTTTGGCATGCAATTTCGCAGCTATGACAACCCGTGCAATACTCGTTATCTATCAGAATTCCATACTGCGCCATTATTTTTCCTCCTGTGCCAAATAGATTTTGCAGGGCATAGCCTTGTAATGGGTTCCAAAACCTAGTGGTCCATTTACTTCGTGCGGAATAAGCGTGCCCACGTTTACATCAAATACGCCGTAGAGTTCTTCTGGGTCTTTTTCCGGATACCACCAGCCATGATCGGCAGAAACCACGTTTTCCTTAACGATGGGAGTTAGGTGCGCAACCATCTTCACGCGACCGAACATGTTTTCCACATACACCCAAGCGCTCTCTGTTATTCCCAGCGCCTCCGCCGTAACAGGATTTATCTCAAGCGTGGGATAGCGATGTATCTGGCGCAGGCGCTCTATCTGGCGATTCTCCGAATGAAACGACGTAAAACGGCGGGCACCCGATGTTAATGTAAGCGGATAATCAACCGCCAAATCGGGGCGCGACTTCGCGCTGAACTTGGGCTCGATATAGTAAGGCATCGGATCGTCGCCCAAGTTGTTCAGCATCGTAGACCATAGCTCAATACGCCCAGTAGATGTGTTGAACCCGGGCTGACCGTCGCTGCGAAGCATGCCTAGCTCATATTTCTTGTATTCAAGCTCGTACTGCCCAATTACATTCTTTTGCAAATCGGCATAAGTTGTGTCTCCTATGCCGGGCACGCCAGATATTTCGCTGTTAATGTAATTGTCTATACTGGCAAATTTCTCGTTTTTGCTATTGGGGTAAAGTCTGTGATGCAGCTCTAGCATTATCTCTAGGTCAGACTTACATTCACCCAGCGGCTCTATCACCTTCGTTATGGAACCAAACTGTCCGGGCTGAGATGCATTCGAATTTGAAACATAACCATCGTGTTCCAAAAGCGAAGCAACCGGCAACACCAAGTCGGCGGCGCCCATTATTGTTGGCGTCATAAACAGATCAGCCACACAAACAAAATCAATTTTGCGAATAGCCTCTAGCCAGCGCTTCGGCTGAGGAACCATGCAAGAAATGGGATTATGAGCGAAGATGTAGGCGAATTTGATAGGAAACGGAACGCCTGTCTCTAACGTATCGAGAGTAGCGTCGGGGACCGTCGTGTTTATGATGGCGCTATAGGCGGGGAATCGGTCGTGGCCTAGGGGTTCCACACCAATATTGCCAAATTTCGCCAACCCTTCCGCATTGCCTACATCTGCCGCCTCCGTAGGAGCGTTCTCAGCCATGCCCGCAAATGTCGGAGGCAACCCCATGAAGCAGCCGCCCGGTACATCCATGTCGCCTAGAATGGCAAAAAGCGACAAGAGAGCATGCGAGATCTGGAATGTATTAGGATTTTGGTCAGCCGCAAGACCCATTGAAAGTGTAGAAGGACCATCGGCTAGACAGCGTGCAGCATACTGAATGTTTTCAGCCGCAACTTCGGTAATACGCTCAACTTTATCTAGCGGGTAATCTTGAACGCGCTGTTTTAGCTCGTCGAAGCCATATGTCCACTTGTCCACAAATTCGTGATCGTAAAGGTCTTCATTAATAACCACATTCAGCAAGCCCAGCGCAAGCGCAGCATCGGTACCCGGGCGCAGCTGCAAATGAACTTCGGCACGCGTTGCCAACCAATTAACACGAGGGTCAGCCACAATCAACTTCATGCCGCGCCTCATCATGTCGATAATCGAATGCCCAAAAAGTCCATCGGCATTCGAACGAAGCGGATCGCGCCCCCATATAAGCATATATTTCGGACATACCCAACGCGAATCGTCGTAACGATCAACAAAGCCAATGGAATTGTCGGCCTCGATATAAGAGCTGCCCATATTCCACAGCATACCTGCCATGCGCGGCACCAAGCACGACCAACCGCTATTGGGATGAACTGCAGTAACAGTACCGAACACATCGTTTGACATTTGGAAATGGTATTTCGATGCTTCCCGACCTGTACCATTCCAGCACGAGACACTATTAACGCCGTACTCTTCAACTGTCTTGTTATATTTTTCTACTATTAGATCGAATGCTTCATCCCAAGTAATACGCTGCCACTTATCTAAGCCCCTGTCTTTCGGGTCGCGCTTCATCGGATAAAGCAAACGGTCTGGATGATACACATAATCAAGCATTGTTAAGCAGCGCACGCAAAGACGACCATTTGTTATGGGGTTTTCCTCGTCTCCCTCAACTTTTACAGCCTTGCCGTCTTTAACATACACCTTCAAGCCACAACCTAAATTGTGACACCCTACACCCATAGAGCACGTGCGATGAACGGTTACGCCGTCTTCAAGCTGCTTTACAGCAGGCGACGCATTATTATTGAAATGCAAACTTGGCATTTGTCCTCCTAGTTTCCTAAATACAACCTTGCATCAGTGAAGTTGGGAAGACGGAGTGAAGGCTGCGCAGCTTTTGAACATAGTCTTCCCAACTTCACGCATCGGACGATACGCATAAACAGAATCGGGAAGGCGGAGTGAGGGCTGCGAAGCTTCTGAACGTAACCTTCCCGATTCTGCCACCTATACAGCTTTCATCGGAAAATCCCCAAGGTTCAAACTTTCTTCTAACTTGATAGAGTTGCGCTCAATTGTCTTGAACCCATCGGCTTCAATCTTTAGCGAGTAGTTGCCTGCGTCTATGCGGCGAAACCAGAAGTCTCCAAAGTCGTCTGTCATTTGGATGCGTTGCGTACCATCGGGCATTGTAAGGGTTACTTTTGCCCCTTCAATAATCTCATTGACCTTCGGATCCCACACTTCGCCACCAATAAACAAATGAGGAAGATTCAGGTAATAGACACGCGGACCAGTACCGTTTACTTCAAATGTTTCAGCCGCAGCAATTTCATCGGCGAAATCTTCTTCCTCCCCAAAGCGCAGAGCCCCAGTAGCACACAAGTCTACACAGTGGGGCAATTCGCCCTCATCTACCAGATGCGCACATCCGGTACATTTCTGGGGCACGTCCAATTCTTCGTTGTAGAAAATTGCGCCATAAGGACACGCATCTACTATTTCGCGTTTGCCCTTAGACTTCGCCGGGTCAATAATTACCAAACCATCGTCGCGCTTTTGCACAGCATCGGGCGCAGCAGCCTTACATGCCGGGCTGTCGCAATGCATACACATCCACGGCGTATACTCCACGCGCACCTTCGGCACCTGACCATGGTCTTTCTGCTTCACGCGCATCCAAAATTGCCCCGAATTGGGCTGCGGCAGCGCATAAGGCATCCAGTCGTTACCGCAATGTTCATCTTTACATGCTATCTGGCAATTATGGCAACCGCTGCATTTGTCTATATCTATTACAAAAACTTTCATCTTGTTCTCTCTTCTGCTAGTTGCTGCGCTAGTCTAAGTCGAACCATGCGTCTTGAAGTACGCCAAAATCTGGGTCGTAGGGGCGATTAAAGGCTTCCGGATACTGCTTTGCCAGCTTAAATACATCCACTTTCTCTATGCCCACTAAATACCCACTGGTAACTTCGCCAGCACAATTCTTCGATGCTATAGCTTTCGGACAAATAAGATTATTCGTACCTCCGCGGTCGCTTTCGCCCGGCACGATAGGGTCTACGCGCGCACCATGATCTTGCATCACCGCGTTAGGCATAATGCGTTCGGTTACATAAGCGCCGCCCATGGTCCATCCGCGGTCGTTGAATATGCGAACTATGTCACCATGTTCTATCCCAAGCCGCTCAGCGTCTTTGGGGTTAATCCACACAGGCTCATATCTGTAGCCATCAGGACCCATAACCTTGCAAGTCTGAATTTCGCGAAGCCATGTGCAGTCATCCATCTGAGAATGCAAGCGCCAATGCGGATGATTAGAAACCATAAGGAACGGATATTTCTGCGCACGCTTGCCGCCCAAGCGCTCGTCTGGATGCGTTTCGCCATCTTGAATCCAATGCGGATACGGTGGACGCTCGGTGTCATCGGGAAAATGCTCAGCTAAACGCGACGAGTAATACTCTATCTTGCCAGAAGAAGTAGTAAGCGGATATGTCTGCGGATCTTCATAGAAGCGCTGAAAACCTGCCTTGTCGTCTTCCCAATCCTTCACCGTGGGAATAACGTAGCATTCTTTCTCTTTGAATTCGTCAAAGGTCATACGCTCTTGAACGCCAGAGCCCATGAAGCCGCGGCGAATTTTGTCTTCAACGGTTTCACCGCCGGTTATTTCATCGTATAAACCTAGCTTCTTCGCAATTTCAAGCGTGCTTTCGTAGTCAGATTTCGACTCACCCAAAGGTTCTATACTCTGGTTTTCTATCATTAGCACGTTGTAGTTGCCAGACGAAATGTCGCAATTGATGTCCAGCTCTTCCATCTTTGTGTTAATGGGAAGAATTATGTCAGCGAATAGGCAGTCATCTTCCATCCAAATATGCTGTGCTACGAAAGTCTCAATGTAGTCTGTTCTAATGGCATCAATAAATTTGTTGCCACCATTCCAAGAACTGGTCCATTTCGGGCAGTCTGTCCATACCATATGTATGCGCTCGCTACCGGGAACTGGGTATTGATACTTCACGAACTGGTCTTCAGTAGGCAGACCTGCGCAGGTAACGCCATACCATTCCAGCGGATGTTCGTGGTCGTAGTCGCCCGCCAACGCCTCGGGAATTAGCGTTTCCGGCACAAGCGATTCGCGCTGGTCAGCAGCATAGGGCCACAGTATATCGTTCAAATTTGGCACAAATTCCGAACGCGGCGCAGGCATCTGGCTTTGCAGGCCAAACAGCTGCCATTCCATCATTTTTACCTGATTGCGACCGCGTTTCCCAAGCGCCTGCATACCCAAAAGCGCCACTTCCAAACGAGCGGGCTCGTGGCTATATGCAGAGCGTATAAACGACCCGCCATTGCAATGCGCAATAGATACATTATGCTTAGCCCAGTGGCGAGCAAGAGCCTTTATCTGACGCGCGGGCACGCCGCAAACGCTTTCAGCCCATTCTGGAGTTTTCTCTATGCCGTCATCGCCGCCATTGATGTGATATTCAAACCAGTCAAAACCGATGGCATGCGTCTCAAGATATTCCTTATCGTAAGTGCCTTCTTTCAGCCAAACCCAAGCAATAGCTAGCTGCAAAGCAGAATCGGTGTTGGGAAGAATAGGTATCCACTTATCGGCATGCACAGCAGCGCCATAGTTCACATCGGGGCAAATGTATATCTGATTTACACCAACATCGGTCAGGAAGAAACAATAACGGCTTGGAAAACAACCACCCCAGCCCCATGGTGTGGTTTCCACATCGCAGCCCCAGAAAAGTACCGAATCGGAATTGTTAGCCACATCGTAGTAAAGATTGTACTGATCACCTTCGCCTACAGGATCTTGCCCCCATATGTGCTTTGCGCCCCAGTACCAGCCCTCCCAGCTATCTGGGTTTCTAGCCTGCATGGTGTAGCCGCCACCCTTGACACGCCCCACTTCCACAGCGCCCGCGTCTTCATGCATCCAGAAATCGTTTACAAGTTCTACGCCAGTTTCTTTTAAGGCAATCTGGTCCAACATGTAGCCCTGCGTACCGCGAGGACCTTGAATAGTCTTCACCAAATGATGTCCGTCCGACTGCACCAAAATGGAATTAAGACCATAAGTATCTTTTATGCGATTTATTTCGCCAGCAATTATGTCAGTTGCTTCATCCCAAGTAATGCGAACATATTTCGACTTACCGCGGTTTTGCGGATTGCGCTGCCCGTTCGGATCCCAGTCAACGCGCTTCATCGGATACAGTATTCTGTTAGGCGAATAGACACGCTCTTTATGAGCGATAGCAAACGGAGAAAGCTCAGACTTATCTTTTGCTTTGAATTCCTTGCCTTTAGCTTTAATGGTCCATGGGTTTAGCCCATCTTCACTCTGATGCTTAACATAGCTAAACGGGCGCGTGCGTAAAATCTTACCGTCAACTACATCTATCTCTGCTGGGTCGGATGCTGTACATGGCCCACAGAATCCCATCGTTTTGATGGTAGTGGTAATCTCTTTTGCCATTTCTCCTCCATCGATCTCTTTCCGACCCCGGCTTAGCGCGGTCGATTTATGGAAAGAATCGTATCAACTGGAGGATTGCTAGCCCGCTGTAAGAAATGTTCGAATTATCGCACCCTAACTGTCATTTCCGACAGTAGACCCGAAAGGAAAAAGGCAAAGCGGTGCCCGCATAGCCAGCAAGGCTACAAAACACCTCTTTCTGATATTACATCACGCAATAAAGTTACCAAGTCCATCATCACATCCGATTCCGCACGGCGCTTCCAAACCGCCACAACATCGAAATGTTTTGGCGCTTCCTCTAATCTCAAAAAGGCAAAACGCTGATCAAAATCGGAATAATTACGCACATGGTCAAATAAGACAGTAACGTAACGCCCGCTGCTTATAAGCATAAACAGACTCCAAATATCGTTAGCAGACTGCACCAACGTTATTTTGTCGCGAATAGGCGCTATTAAGTTTTCTATTATGGGCGCTTCGCGAATCATAAACGACGGTGACGAAAAGATAATTTTCTCGCCTATCAAATCTTTCAAATGTACGCTTTCGCGCGAAGCCAACCTGTGATCTTTCGGCACTATTACAGCAATATGGTCGCGGTAGAGTTTTTCCACATGATATATCGTAGTGGGAAATTTGATGTATTCAGTTGTAATAACCATGTCTAGGCTATCGTCTTCCAGCCCAGAAAATGTACCGTCTATTTCTTGCGTATGGAACTCCAAATTAATGCAGCTATGCGATTCCATAAAACGGCTAACTACCTCAGGCAAAAATGCCGACACAGCACCCGCTAGATACCCTACTGTAATATTGCGATTTATGCCAGCATTGAATCGATTTAGAGCTACTATACCCTCGTTATAGTCGTTTACTATACGTTGAGCATACTCTATGAATATAGAACCTGCATCGGTTAGTTCCACATTGTTTCTATCGCGCAGAAACAATGCCACACCAAGATCTTGTTCCAGTGCTGATATATGCTTACTGATAGCAGATTGAGTCGTGTATAACTGAATCGCAGTTTGTGTAAAACTGTGATTTTGCGCCAACACTATCATTTCTCTAAGATGGGAAATCTGCATGGATAAATTATATATCTATTTTAAAGGGCTGACTGCTTATCCGAACTAGAAACTTGAATAGGCTTAGGTAATTCAAGACCGCATTGTGAACATTTATCAGCACCTTCTTCATTTTGAAAGCCACAGCGGAAGCATACCGGTGTTATTTCTAACTTGCGGGGCTCTCCGCGGCATTTTCCACACCCAACACAAGCGTACCCACACGACATAGCGCATCCTTTCTTATGTTTGCGTCCATACTCGCAAGTTGCCACTTTCAGGAAAGGTGCTAGGGAATGCAAACCTACAAGCTAGACGCAATAAGGTGGTCAGCAGCTATACCGCTGACCACCTTAGCCCGCATGGCGCTGCAATCTCAAAAACAGCAACACCCATAGAAGCTCGGGTTAACCTTGATTATGGAATAGCACCTGCTTCTTTTTGGCAGACAGCTTCGATTGCAACTCATCAATAAGACCTACTTCCAAACAACGCGCTTGGCAGTGATGCATGCATGTAGGTAATTTTCCCTGCGCTATGCGCTCTACGCAAAAGTTGCACTGATCGGTAGGAATAGGCATGTTTATAAGTACCCATTTCCTATCGCCATATTGATAAGGTCCCACTTCTGTAACTTTTATTCCAAACTGGTCGGGCGGCAAATTGTGCTCCATCTGGCATGCAGTTTCGCATGTATGGCATCCGGTACACCAGTCATAATCTATCAACATTCCGTAATCAGCCATGGCTAGTTTTCCTCCTGCACCTTGTATACCTTACACAGCATCGATTTATAGTTTGCGCCGAATCCAGATTTGCCGGGAAGGTAGGAATTGAGCAGTTTGTTCACATTTAGGTCAAGCATGCCGAATAAACCATCTTTTTCCTCGCCCGGGGCTTCAGGGAACCACCAGCCATGGTCTGACATCAGCACTCTTTCATCTATTATGTTTGTAGTTTCAACTACACGCTTACACCTGCCGCGATCGTTCTCTAACCAAACCCATTCGCCATTTTTGATGCCCAATTTATCGGCAGCTTTGGGGTTCATCTGCACGATAGGCCATGGACGCTTAGCACGCAGATGCGGCACTTGCCTGTGCTCAGAGTGGAACATGAACCAATTGCGTGCGCCGGTAGTAAGCACAAACGGATACTTCTCATAAAGATCTGGTGTAGAAACGGGGCTTTCAGTTGGCTCTTCAAAATAAGGTACGGGACTTAAACCAGCTTTGTTATAGAAAGTGGACCATAATTCCAAACGCCCTGTAGTGGTATTGAAACCGACCTGCCCATCTGAACGAAGCATACCTTTTTCATAGCGCTTGTACTCGAACGGAATGTAGGCTGGCGCAACTTCCTGCAATTCTTCAAATGTATAGCCTGTGCACTCTATAACATAAGAGAACATTTCATCCACATCAGCCCACGGCCATGCCTCTGGATTAAAACGCTTGCCCAACTCTAGGTTAATCTGCATGTCAGATTTTGCCTCACCCACTTGGCAAACTTTATTGATAGTTTCACCGCGCTGAGCACCGTCGCCCACGCGAATGCCATCGCGTTCAGCATAAGTACAAGCCGGTAGGAATACATCGGCTAGCGCCATAGCAGTAGGCGTCATAAACATATCAACCACTACAATGAAATCTAGTGTGCGCCATGCTTTTATTGAACGCTCGGGGTCGGGTGCGGTACAAGTTAGGAAATTAGTGGTTTGCAACCATGCGCCATGCAACTTATACGGCTGCCCGGTTTCTAGTGTTTTCATAACCTCGTCGGAAGAAGCCACTTGGAAGCCAAAACGCAGTAGCGCATACTTATCCAAACCGATGCGGTGCTCATTCATTTCATCAGTTACCAGCTCGCCTCCGAAACCACCAGAGTACGCAAGTATTTCAGGGGGAACTATCATGCAGCCGGGCTTATCGCAGTAGCCACATATTTGCCACAATGCGCCGATTGCCTGTGCGGCAGGTAGCGATTCTTTGGTGGTATCAACGGCAAGACCCCACTGCATTATGCCGCTGTTAGCGTTAGCCCACGCACGAGCAGCATCGCGAATTATGTCAGATGCAATCCATGTTATTTCAGATGCACGATCGAGCGGATATTCGGCAGCGGCAGCAGCCAATTCATCAAAGCCATAACACCAGCGCTCAACAAATTCGTGGTCGTACAAATCTTCACTAATAATTACATTCAGCATACCTAGCGCCAGCGCCGCATCGGTGCCGGGGCGTATTTGCAGCCAATATTCAGCCTTGTACGCAAGCCATGTAAGGCGCGGATCAACCACAATTAGCTTGGCACCGCGCTTCATAACGTCAACCATCCAATGTCCGTAAAAACCATCGGAATTTGCTATCAGAGGATTGTTGCCCCATACCATTATGTAGTCAGGGCACTCCCAATTAGGATTATCGTAGCGATCGGGGAATTGCTGAGCGAAATCGCCCACCCAGAAGTTACCAGTGGTAGCAGCGCACCCTGCTACGCGCGGCAAATAGCACGCCATACCCGACATGTTAAACATGTAGTTAGGAGAACCAAACGACCACGCCAAGCGCGTTATCCATGCAGCAATATCGCGTCCAGTTCCCTGCACGAACGGTATAGCCCATGGACCGTACTTTTCCTTAATTTCAGTAAACTTTTCATATATCAGATCGTAAGCTTCATCCCAGCTTATTTCTGTCCAAGCATCCTTACCACGATCTTCGGGATTGCGTTTCATGGGCTTCAAAATACGGCTAGGGTTATAAACCACTTCGGGTAGCGCCAAGCAGCGATTACATAAACGCCCTTGGTTATACGGATTCTCTGGGTCGCCTTCTACCTTCACTAGTTTGCCTTCGTCGTCGGTATACAGCAGTACGCCGCAACCGATATGACAGCCCGGTCCAGACCACGCACTACCACGTGTTACATGTAGACCGTTTTCGTCATACCGATAAGGCTTTTCATGAGGTACCAGATGATACTTAGGTTTATCCATCCTATTCTCTCCCTCTCTCTTTGCTTGCCTTTTAATACTTCAAAATACAGAGACGCTTGCTTGTCTCTGCAAACACCGCAGTTAGATGCCCGCCAAAAGATGCAATGCCTCGTCAGATGTTGGCGCCGCACTCCAACAACTAAATAAACCAATTATCAGTTCAGGAAATGGATGTAGCTTTTGCATTAAGAGCATGAAAGATGATGAAAAAATTAATGCAATATTCCAAATTAGAATAATGCTTTTTCGGCATATAGGCAGAAAAGTGTGTAGGATTCTCACTTTACATGCCTGTTCAGGCAAGCTTTTTCTAAGAAAAAATCAGTTATGGACAGAGGTGAGCGGTGTTTACTAGAAAATGTGCAATCTGTGGCGACAAGATGAAGAAAAATGGGTTTACAAAAGCTGGAAGGCAGAGGTGGAGATGTAGCTTGTGCGGAGGCTATAGTGTTAGGAAAAACGATACCTCCACAAGATGGCTTTTGGGTAAACTCTCTCAAAGCTGACGCTAGATTACGATTCAACTCATCCGCATACTAGTTCAAAAAAGTTAGAAAAATGGTCAAAACTTCCAGCTTTCCATGGTCATAGCGCCACATAGCTAACTTGAATTGTGGAGAACACTGGGCAAACAGTGTTCTTCAATTCCATTTTGATTCGTAATTGGCGTAATTTGGCATTATAGACTGTGGAAAGCTGGAAGTTTTGACCATTTTTCGCCTAAAAAGTGACGAAGGCAACACACGGTCTGGTTTGGTCAAAGTTCCATCACAGCGCGCCCTATCCATATGCAATCGACTGAGCCTTACACACTTTTCTGCTTATATGCCTGCATTTGGCTATGTACTTCCCGCTATCGGGCGTACTAGGGACTTTCACCCATTAGAAACGTGCGCATGCTCGGCACAACAAGAAAAAAGGCACCCTTTGCGGGGTGCCCTTCAAAAAACCGCTATTTAACTTCGGATTAGCTAGCGAAAATTGATATCTCATCGCCTTCAGCAAGTGTAACCATAGCCTTCTTCCATGTGCGAGTTAAACCCGTCTGATAGCGCACGCGCTTCGGCTTCGGCTTCACATTCAAAGTATTTACCTTTGTCACCTTAACATCAAAGATAGCCTCTACAGCATTGCGAATCTCTATCTTGTTAGCATCTTTCGCCACTTCGAACGTATAAACGTTATTTTCTATAACGTCATAGCTGTGCTCCGAGATGATAGGACGAATGATAATCTCTCTAGGATCACGTTGCATTATGCAAGCACCTCCTCGATGTATTTCAGGCAGCTATCCACGATAACCAGCTTCTTGTTATCTAGGATCTCATATGTATTAATGTCGTTTACCGGCAGAATGTCTACCGAAGAAATGTTGCGGAAAGACAGGAACGTTTCCACATCTTCATTTTCAATAACAAGCGTAATGCGCTGATTATCAATACCTAGCGCTTTCAGAGCCGCTATAGCATCTTTTGTGCGCGGCTTTTCAAAATCGAAAGGCTTAACAAGAATTATCTCGCCGTCTGCCAACTTCGCAGAAAGTGCACTACGCATTGCTAGCTTGATTTCTTTCTTGTTCACCTTCTGATGATAGCTACGGCTGTGCGGACCAAAGACCACGCCGCCACCGCGCCATTGAGGTGCGCGAATAGTACCTTGACGCGCGCGACCAGTACCCTTTTGGCGCCACGGCTTCTTGCCGCCACCGCTAACATATCTACGAGTCTTAGTGTTAGCCGTACCCTGTCGCCAATCGGCTTGTTGCGCCTTTACGGTGCGATGCATAACGTGCATGTTGGGCTGAATGCCGAATATGGCATCGCTAAGATCGGCTTTGCCAGCCGCCTTGCCCTGTGCATCCTTTATCTCAAGTGTTGCCATTTTTGCTCCTTACAGATTTAGCGACTTGGCGACGCGCACGCGTACAATGCCGTTTTTGCCGCCGGGAACCGCGCCCTTCACCAAAATCAGATTCTGGTCCTCATCGATACGCATAACGTCTAGGTTTAATACAGTAACCGTGTCGCAACCCATGTGTCCCGGAAGACGCACGCCTTTAAACACACGCGAAGGCGTTGCGCACTGACCAACAGAACCGGGAGCGCGATGGAAGTGTGCACCGTGACCGCCCGGGCCGCCGCCAAAACCGTAACGCTTAATAACGCCCGCGAAACCTTTACCCTTGCTAGTGCCGGTAACATCAACTTTCTCAATTTCATTGAAAGCTGCTACTGTCTGCTCGTCTCCTACCTTGTAGTCGGCAGCATTTTCTACGCGAATTTCACGCAGATAGCGCTTAGGCTCGGCACCTTGCTTTTCAAAGTGACCCTTCATGGGCTTGTTCACCTTCTGCGGCTTTATATAGCCAAAGCCCACCTGCACGGCGTTATAACCGTCAGTTTCAGGGGTCTTCACCTGACATACCGTGTTGGGCTCAGCTTTAATAACTGTAACGGGCACCAGCACGTCGTCTTCGGTGTAAATCTGGGTCATACCCAGCTTCTTGCCGTAAATTTCTTTCATAGTCATGCTGCGCCTCCTACAGCTTTATCTCGATGTCGACGCCAGCCGGAAGATCGAGACGCATCAGCGAGTCCACAGTATTCGGGGTGGGCTCCAAGATGTCGATCAGACGCTTATGAGTGCGCATTTCGAACTGCTCACGCGAATCCTTATCCACATGAGGCGAGCGAATAACGCAATACATATTACGCTCAGTCGGCAGCGGAATTGGTCCGGAAATCTTTGCACCGGTCTTCTGGGCCGTATCCACGATTAGTTTCGTGGACTGGTCTACGATTTCATGATCGTAGCCCTTCAGGCGGATGCGAATCTTTTGATTAGCCACTTGATATTCTCCTTCCAGCTGCCTTAGGCGTTGCCGCCGGCCTTGCTGATTATTTCTGTTGCAACGTTCTTTGGAACCGGCTCGTAAGAGTCGAATTGCATGGTGTAAACCGCGCGACCCTGTGTACCGGAGCGCAAGTCGGTCGCATAGCCAAACATCTGCGACAGCGGAACTTTCGCGCTGATAACAGTTGCGTTTCCGCGCTGTTCTTGACCCTGAATGATGCCACGACGGCTAGGAATATCGCCCATAACGAAGCCGGTGTATTCCTCGGGCGTTTCAACTTCTACAGCCATAACAGGCTCTAGAATTACAGGGTCAGATTTCTTCAAAGCATCTTTGATAGCCATACTACCTGCTACCTTAAATGCCGCCTCAGACGAGTCAACTTCATGGAAGCTGCCGTCAATAAGCTCAACCTTTATATCTTCCACAGGATATCCAGCCAAAACGCCAGAATTCAGCGCCTCTTGAATACCCTTGTCAACCGCAGGAATGAATTCTTTCGGAATAACGCCGCCAACAATCTTGTTCTCGAATTCATAGCCCTTGCCAGCCTCTTGCGGATACATGTTGATAATCGCATGACCGTACTGACCATGACCACCAGACTGACGAACAAACTTGCCTTCTGCGTTCATTACCTCGTGTCCCGGGCGCTCGCGATAAGCAACCTGAGGCTTGCCAACATTTGCCTCTACCTTAAATTCGCGCAGCAGACGGTCGATGATGATTTCCAAATGCAACTCGCCCATGCCGGCAATAATGGTCTGCCCGGTTTCGTGGTTAGTAGACACGCGGAATGTCGGGTCTTCCTCAGCCAGCTTCTGGAGCGCAATAGCCATCTTGTCTTGCTCGGCTTTTGTCTTCGGCTCAACCGCAATATCAATTACCGGATCGGCAAATTCCATGCTCTCAAGAATAATCGGATGAGCTTCATCACAAAGGGTGTCGCCCGTAGAAGTATCCTTCAAACCAACTACAGCCACAATGTCGCCCGCGGAGCACTTATCAACATCAATCTGCTGGTTGGAGTGCATTTGAAGCAAACGACCGATGCGCTCTTTCTTGTCTTTGACGGCATTGAGCACATAGCTGCCCTTGTCAAGCGAACCAGAATAGCAGCGCAGATAAGTTAGTTTGCCCACATAGGGGTCGGTCATAATCTTAAACGCTAAGCTGCTAAACGGTGCTTTCGGATCAGCCGGACGATCTTCCTCGGCATCGGTCTTCGGATTTACGCCAGTAATAGCAGGAATATCAACAGGGCTAGGCAGGTAATCAACTACAGCGTCGAGCATTTCCTGAACGCCCTTGTTCTTATAAGCGCTACCCACAAATACGGGGTTCAACTTACAAGCAATAACGCCCTTACGAATTGCCGCCTTGAATTCCTCGACCGTGATCTCTTCTTCCATCAGAACTTTTTCCATCAGGTCGTCGTCGCAATCGGCGGCAGCCTCAAGAAGTTCTTGGCGATACAGCTCGGCATCTTCCTTGAATTCAGCGGGAATTTCGTCCATTGCCTCAGGATATGTCATGCCTTTATCGTCTGCCTTGAAGTCCCAAGCAGTCATGGTAACTAAGTCCACAACGCCCCAGAACTGGTCTTCAGCACCCATAGGCAGCTGAGCTGCATATGCCGGTGCATCTAAACGATCGCGCATTGTCTGAATGGCGTGGAAATAATCGGCACCAACGCGGTCATACTTGTTGATGAAAGCGATGCGAGGCACACCATAACGCTCAGCCTGTCGCCAAACAGTTTCAGACTGCGGTTGTACACCAGCCACAGCGTCAAACACAGCAACAGTTCCGTCAAGCACGCGCAGCGAACGCTCTACTTCGGCAGTAAAGTCAACGTGGCCTGGCGTGTCTATAATTTGGAAACGATATTCCTTGCCATCCTCTTCACCGCGAGGATATTTCCAATAGCAAGTAGTTGCAGCAGAAGTAATGGTAACGCCGCGCTCCTGCTCTTGAACCATCCAGTCCATAGTGGCGGCACCATCGTGCACTTCGCCAATCTTGTGGGTTTTACCCGTGTAATAAAGAATACGCTCGGTAGTGGTAGTCTTGCCCGCATCAATGTGAGCCATAATACCGAAGTTGCGCGTATCTTTTAGTTCCAATTTAGCCATATGAGTTCCCCTGACTAGAATCGGTAATGCGAGAAGGCGCGGTTCGCCTCAGCCATCTTATACATGTCTTCGCGCTTCTTTACGGCAGCGCCGGTGTTGTTAGAAGCGTCAATAATCTCGCTTGCTAGGCGCTCTTTCATGGTGTGCTCTTTACGAGAGCGCGAGTAATCTACAATCCAGCGAATGGCTAGCGTAGTAGCGCGCCTAGAGTTAACTTCCATTGGCACCTGATAGGTTGCACCACCAACACGCTTCGGCTTGCACTCAAGCGTTGGACGTACATTGTCCATAGCTTTCTTGAAGACAGACAGCGGATCTTCGCCAGTCTTTTCCTCTACTAAATCGAAAGCACCATAAACAATGCGCTCAGCAAGAGACTTCTTGCCGTCAAGCATTATTTTGTTGGTAAGTTGCGTAACCAAACGATTGTTAAATTTTGGATCCGGCTGAATTTCGCGCCGGGATGCTGCTGCACGACGTGGCATGCGTTTCTCCTTTTCTTCTGCGCGCTTCGGGCGAGTTATCTTGTCCTCGCCATTAGGCTTGCAAGCCCGCGCGACTTAACGACTTGTTATTTGGGGCGCTTAGCGCCATAGCGGCTGCGAGCCTGCATACGGTTGTCCACCGGAGCGCAGTCGAGCGCGGCACGAATGACCTTGTAACGCACACCGGGCAGGTCTTTAACACGACCGCCGCGGATAAGTACCATTGAGTGCTCTTGCAGGTTATGACCAATACCGGGAATATAGGCCGTCACCTCCATGCCGTTAACTAGACGCACACGGCAAACCTTACGCAACGCAGAATTCGGCTTTTTGGGGGTAGTGGTGAACACACGGGTGCACACCCCACGCTTCTGCGGATTGCTCTGGAGAGCAGGGGTCTTCTTCTTGTCTACCTGCTTTTTGCGGCCCTTACGGACTAGCTGATTAATTGTTGGCAATTTTATCTTCCTTTTCTGCCTTAAAGGTTTTACTAATTTATTTTCGCCTTGATATGCGAAAAATATGCGCCTTATTCAGGCGCGACGTTGCATATTAGACATATATTCCCAGTGTGTCAAACGCCACGGAGCCGGGAGTGTCTATATTCTCAATCAGGTATCATTTGAATGCGGAAGATGATAGCGAAACTTCTACTCAACTGCCTCTTTAATAAGCGCTTCCACCAAACGAGCCGAGTCTTCCAAATCTTGAACGTAAATGTATTCATCCACAGAATGAAAGTTTGTCATACCTATACCAAGCGTTATGGCGCAAGCGCCGCATCGCCCAAGTATATTCGCATCAGCGCCACCACCCGTACGATGCATATTAGGCTGCAAGCCGCACGAATGCATGGCGCGCTTCAGCATATCTATAATAGGATCAGTTTCTGCAAAAACTATTTCTGGATAATCTAGTGTCCAGTCAACTTCTGCGCTGCCGCCGTGACGCGCAGCAGATTCCATCAAAGCGGCTTCCATAGCG
The DNA here is from genome assembly GCF_011039055.1 of Adlercreutzia sp. ZJ154. Classification (NCBI taxonomy): domain Bacteria; kingdom Bacillati; phylum Actinomycetota; class Coriobacteriia; order Eggerthellales; family Eggerthellaceae; genus Adlercreutzia; species Adlercreutzia sp. ZJ154. Next base: position 30,679 of record NZ_JAAKEF010000003.1, on the reverse strand, counting down.
TTGCGCAAAGTTTCGGCACGCTCTGGGAAAATAGAGCGACATTCGCCCTCTACAATACATGTATCGGGAACTATATTCACAGCTACGCCACCCTTAATAACGCCGATGTTTGCTGTGGTAGCGTCATCTAACCGTCCAAGCGGCATCTGCGCTATAGCTTCGGCTGCTATGCGAATAGCCGACACTCCTGCCTCGGGTTCTACACCAGCATGCGCCGCCTTACCGCTTATGCGAGCACGCATTGTGTAATGGTTCGGCGCTTCGGCAATTATTGTGCCCGGAGCACCGTCGGCATCTAACACAAAGCATGGCACATTGTTGCTAAATACATCAGTTGCTAAAGCAGATGCGCCCACCAAGCTCTGCTCTTCGCAAGTGGTAAGCAATATTGTTATGTCAGGTCTGGGATCGGCCGCTTCTATAGATGAACGCACACCTTCCAAAATGGCTGCCACGCCCGCCTTGTCATCGGCTGACAAAATAGTTTCACCAGCCGATCTGTAAATGTCGCCCTTTTCGTCTGATTCTCGCACAACTTCTATACCGGCGCAGGGCAGCACGGTATCCATGTGGGCGCAAAATGCCACATGCCCGCGCGCCGTACCCGGCAAATGTGCAATTAAATTGCCTGTATCAGACCCGGTTTGTTCAGCAGAACCATCAATTTCTACCTGAAAACCGCAGTCGCGCAGCTTGCTTGCACATAATGCCGCCATTTTCGCCTCATGGTATGACGGGCTTTCCACCCCAACCAATTCTAAAAACGTACTATGCAGTCTATCTACGTTCATCGTCTGCCTTCGAATTGATCGATCTGAGCTTAGTTCAAGATGCGCGCAGCAACCTGCTTTTTACGCGAAAGAATACCCGGCATCCAATTGCCGCCTTCGCTTTCGCATTCTATACCGAAGGCACGCTCGGCAATACGAGTATTACCCTCAACAAGGAACTGGCTGCCTTCTGCCATTATGTCAGTCACCATTAACAGCACCATCGTATACGCACGATCTTCAATTAGTTTGCGCATGTATTCGCGCATTTCAGCTTCGCGCTCCATAACTCCCGACAAATTCACCGTTTCATGCTGCGCGATTAGTAACGTATCGTCGCCCATTTGGAACTCTTTGCTATCGGTGCAAACCAAGTCTTCCACCGGCATATCATCTTCGCCGCCGCGCTGACGGAACACCTCTAGCCCGAATTCCACAGGGTCGCACCCAATTATGCTGGCTAAGAAATCTACCTGTTCGCGATCAATATCGGTTGCTGTGGGCGACTTCAATATTACAGTGTCGGTCATTATTGCCGACAAAAGCACTTCAGCTATGGCGGGAGGAATTGCAATACCGTGCTGGCGGAATTGCATAGTAACTATTGTTGCGGTGCTGCCAAGCGGTAAGTTTATAAACTGAATTGGATTCGCCGTAGATACATCTGCTATACGATGATGATCCACTACCTCCATCACGTCGGCATCTTCAATACCGGGTGCCGCTTGCAGCGTTTCGTTGTGATCTACCAAAATAACGCGACGCTTCGCTGCGCCAGCCACATCGCTGCGCGTCATTATGCCAATTGCTCTGCCGGCATCATCTAAAATTATGCCTTCGCGAAGTTCACTTGCCATCAAGTCTTCCGTGGCTTCTTTCAAAAGCCCCTCTTCATCAAGCTCTAATACATTTGTTGCCATCAATTCGCCTACGCGCTGATTCAAAGAATCGATTAGCGACGAGGCAACGGCCATACTGGATGAAGGGTCATCATCTTGCAAAGCATCGGTAGCCGAAATATAACGCTCGGCAATAGCGCGAGTAGAAATAAGCCCCATGAATTTACCCGCGTCGTCCGTTACGGCAAGCGATCGTATATTGTACTTTTTCAGCAAGCGCCCTGCTTCTAGCATAGGCGCATCAACCGATATGGTTATAGGATCGCGCGTCATAACATCGCTCACACGCAGATACACATGCGTTATTACGCGCGGCGCTTCCAAGCCATTCTTTGCCAGTACCCACTCGCTTTCGGGCGGCATTTGCCCCAACCGTGCCGGAATATATTCCACATCGGTTTGCCCATTGCGTTTTGCCAGTTCATTTTTTAGGTAAGCATACGCTACAGCAGAGCTTATTGAATCGTTATCAGGGTTGCGATGCCCTACTACGATGATAGATTTCACCATTGTTCCTCCAAACATACACAGCAGCCATTATATAAACTATCAAACATCATGAATGCATCCATCGGCTGAGCGGCAAACACTTATAAGTAGCGAATACCTACATTTCATATGAAGCACATACTACAAGGGCTAATTGATGCGCGATAATAGGGACGCTTTAAGAAACGTTGAAAGGAAGCACTAAAATGACAGCGCCTATTCTTTACTATTGGGCTCCGTGTTCCACATGTTCGGTAGTAACCGCTTTTGCCGACGAACATCAAATAGAACTAGATAAGCGCGATGTAGAGCAAGAAATTCCCTACCAAGAATTATTGGCTTTGGGTGGAGATGCAAACCTGATTCCCTATTTATACGACAACGAACAGCTTATCCAAGGAAACGACGCAGTAATAGATTATTTAACTCAGAATTACCTGAATAAATAGACGCACCGACAAAGTATTGAAACTACCCTATTTTCACTATGGGTGCATAATCTTTCAATAGCTTTTTGGTCTGACCTGTTTTTGCGAACTTTATGTGCAAGGTGTCGCCATCTACCTTCATAACTTTTCCGCGCCCAAATGTCTTATGGTCAACCGTATCGCCAACAGCAAACGTCATTTTGGCGGCAGCTTTTTTGCCTGCATTTGGATTGATGCCGGCACCAAATGAACGACTGCGCCCACCTGCACCCGATGCGCTAGACTGCCCGAACACACGCCCCTCGCCTGCCTCTGACCCGCTGCCAGAAATACCGCGGCGGCTTCCACGTTTTTCCCAACCAGTACCGCTGAAGCCCAATGAACCTAGCCCAGTTGTATGGCGCAATTCTGACGGTATTTCGTGAATGAAGCGCGACGTAGGATTCGCACTAGTTTGCCCGAACAGCTGACGGCTTTGAGCGCACGTCAGCCAAAGCCGTTTGCGTGCTCTGGTAATGGCTACATACGCAAGCCTGCGCTCTTCCTCAACCGACATAGGATCGCCAACAGAATTCATATGCGGGAACACGAACTCTTCCATGCCCGCTACAAAAACACAATCGAATTCCAAGCCTTTTGCGGAATGAACTGTCATAAGCGTTACTGCACGCCCGTCTTCACTAACAGTGTCTAAGTCGGTACGCAAGCGCACCCATTCAATAAAATCAGCCAACGAATCTCCGCGCAACACACGCAGCGGCGCTTCGCCTTCTGGCATATCTTCTGTTGGAGGCGCAAATTCCGCATCGTCTTCCTCGTGGGTTTCGCTAAATTCCTGCACTACGCCCATGAATTCTTGAATATTCTCTATACGACCCTGCGCTTCATCGCTGCCTTCAGCCCGCAAAGCCTCAATTAGACCGGTGCGATCAATTATCGCCTCCACAACTTTGCGCAAATCCCCCGAGTACGACTGCGCATCTTTCATAACTTGAATAAACTCACCAAGCGCGCTGCGTGTAGATGCGCGCACATCGGTATCTATCAGAAGCATTTCGGCGGCTGTAAGCATAGGCACACCCAGCTCGCGCGCGTGCTGCGTTATGCGATCCATGCTGGTCTTGCCCACACCGCGCTTCGGCACATTTACGATGCGCGTAAATGCCATATCGTCCGCCGGATTTACCACAAGCGTCAGATACGCCATAACATCGCGTATCTCTTTGCGGTCAAAAAACTTCGTGCCACCCACTATGCGATACGGCACACCGGCGCGCAATAACATATCTTCAAGCACACGGCTTTGTGCGTTCGTGCGATAGAACAAAGCTATCTCGTCGTAGTTCACGTTGTCGGCATGCAGTTTCTCAATTTCGCCAGCTATCCAGCGTCCTTCGTCGCGTTCGTCGGTAGCCATGAACACATTTATCTTCTCGCCAGCGCCCGCAGCGGTAAACAATCGCTTCGATTTACGATGCTCATTGTTACTTATAACCGCATTCGCTGCATCCAAAATATTGCCCATACTGCGATAATTCTGCTCTAGCTTTACCACGGTGGCGTTCGGATAATCCTCTTCAAAATCTAGAATGTTGCGAATGTCGGCACCACGCCAAGAATAAATAGACTGATCGTCGTCACCCACCACCATAATGTTTTTATGCGCAGCCGCCAGCAATTTAGTTATGGCGTACTGTGCATGATTTGTGTCCTGATACTCGTCCACCATTATGTAGCGAAAGCGATCTTGATAGGCGGCTAACACCTGCTCGTGATTCTTCAACAAAAGCCACGTATACATCAGCAAGTCGTCAAAATCCATCGAATTCGCCTGCCGAAGTCGTTCTTGATAAGCAGCATACACACGCGCCGCCATTTTTTGCACAGGATCAGCCGCTTCGTCAGCCATCTGACCGGGCACCTTTAGCTCGTTTTTCGCCTGCGATACGCGCGCCATCAGCGCATTCACGGGAAAGCGACGCGGATCTATATCCATTTCCATCATTATGGTTTTGAACAGGCGCTTCTGGTCGTCGGCATCGTATATGGTGAAATTTTTTCCAAAACCCAGCAAATCGGCATCGGCGCGGAGGATGCGCACGCACATGCTATGGAAAGTTGAAACCCACATGCCACGTGCCGCAGGTCCGACCAATCTGCCCAAACGTTCGCGCATTTCGGCAGCAGCCTTATTTGTAAACGTAATTGCCAACACGCGCCAAGGCGCTACTCCGCAGTCTTCCAAAAGATGCGCTATGCGATACGTAAGCACACGAGTTTTGCCAGACCCAGCGCCCGCAAGCACCAATAGCGGTCCTTCTGTACAAAGCACCGCTTGTGCTTGCGGTTCATTTAGTGTGTCTATATCTATAGGCATGCCAAGCCCTTCAGTCCGTTGTTTTGAACAGAAAGGCTATATTCTACCGCGAAACCATCAATCCAAGCTGGCAACCAGCGAACCACCGCAGCTAGATCCAAAACCTGCCGAGCAGCTATAGCAAACTGGGTGCGTGCATATATTGCGCGCACGTAATGTGCCTGAAGCCAAATCAGCCAGCGTAGCGTCGCGCATAGAATCATCTTCGCCGATACGAATAGGTAAACCTAGCACATGATTAACTTCGCAGTCATACAAACGCCCATCAACATCCACGTTTACCTGATCGCGGCACATCATACGCTGTACGGCAAGTGCATTAAAATTATCAACGAGCAGTTTTAGATATTCATCGAACATATTTGCATCTAACAAATCTTGCCCGAAACGCCCCAACGGATAATTATTAAAAGCGAACAAATTGTCGAACACAATTCCTTCGCGCCGCTCTAATTCATCGTGGTAAAGATCGGCTAGCATATCTTGCGGTGGTGGAAGAAATGGTCCCGACACGTTATAAACCAAATCTAGCTGCAGCTCGCCTTCAGATGTACGATTTCCGCCCTTCAATTCCGCAACGCCATATCCAAGCTTGTTAAGCTTGCGTATTGCCTGCATAGCAGATTCAAAAGCACCACGACCGCGCTGAGAATCCATTGTCTCTGGATCAAAATATGGTATCGATGCTGTAACATGCGCACCAGCATCAGCAAATTCTTGCATAAAATGCGCGTATTCCGGTTTATTCAAAAGCGTCAAATTACTGCGCACAATAACATATCCACCAACCCGCTTAGCCCGCTTCGCGCCTTCTGCCAAAAACCAACTAAAATCGGAGTGAAGTTCAGGGCTTCCACCTGTAATATCAAGCACTTTGAAGTTGCCAGAATCAAATGAATCCAGCACAAGTTGCATATCTTGCCGGCTCATGTACTCCTGCGACTTAGGCGAACATTCCAAATAGCAATGCCTACATGCTAGGTTACACGCATAGGTTATGTTTACCTGCAATATAGACAACTGACCCTCTTCTGGTGCAGTTAACACCAAAGGCGCATTAACACGCTTAGAAAATGATGGTTCACCAATGCGATCAAGAGCTGCATTCAGATAACCGAGATCTACCGTTTTTCTACCGCGTCGCGCTGCTACCGCATCTTGCGCCCGTTTAAAATCAAACGCGCCTCTGTGCTGCCCGCGAGGCTGTATTGCAAAATGCTTTCCATAACGCGACTGCTCAAGCATTGCTGCCATGTTCCCGCTTACAGCCACATCGCGCCCTTTTATTAAGCGAATCTGATCAGTAAGATCAAAATAGCGCGGAGTTTCAGAGATGGTACCCAAATATCGCGCCGTCTGTCCAAAGTTTTCGTGCGCATCTTCAAGACCGAGCGCCTTTATTGCACGCACTGTACGTGACGTAAAGCCAGTAAAACCAATTTTGGTTTCCATAGCCAAATCGCTTATATGTATATCGTCTATCGACGTATAGAGAAAGCTAGACCAGCCAACACGATGCATCATTCGCCGAAAATCATCTATATATATGGCACCACCAAGACATTCACCTCGCAATACCGGATCGCTGCGCAACTCCTCCGGCATGCGCCTATCGCAAAACACATCGCTGAAATACAATTCCCCGCCGGGTTTAAGCACGCGATACACTTCACGAAGGACTTGCTCTTTGAACGGTGTTAGGTTTATTACACAATTCGATATAACCAAATCTACCGATTCATCTTCTATGCCTAATTCGACAAGGTCTTCTATGTAGCCGCATCGAAACTCAACGTTTGGTTTGGAATATCCAAAACGGCGCGTATGCTCATCTAAATACTTACTCGCCACATCTAGCTGAGCCTGTGTCATATCAACGCCAATTACGCGCCCAGTTTGACCAACTAATTTAGACAAAGCATATACATCGCGACCCGACCCGCAACCAAGATCGACCACTGTACAACCCTCAAGTGCGGGCGGAATCGGACTACCACAGCCATAAAACTGCGCGATTACATCATCTGACACCTCGCGCAATGCATCAATTACGTACTTTGGCGGTGCTTCCTCAGTACAGCAACATGCATTCGTTTTAAGGTCGTCCGACCCCGCTAAAATGCTACCGTAGTATTCCCGTATTTGGTCATGTATTGAGGCGTTCGCATTAGGAATCTGCGACGCGTCCAACGAGGGTTGCAGTTGTGCCCGCGCTTTATCTCCGCTTATAGCCATTAGCGACCCTCATCAGCCATGCCAAAGCATTCAGTGAAGAACACTTGACAATCAAGTTCATACTTATCGCATACTGCGTCTACAGCATCATCTACAATGCGCGCCATAGGACGGCTTTCGCATACAGCTCTAGCATTAACAATCATGCGCATATTTTTGTGAGGACGCAGAAATTCTTGCTCGTATTCCACATCGTAATCGACACCTATTAGCGATGCTTTGTTGAAATCGCCGTTTCCAGAAGTGGCAAATGTCTTTAAATGCGGAACGTTGCGCTTGCGCTCTATCAGACCCATTCGTATTTCTTCAATCAGATCATCCACAACTGCGTTCATGTCAATTTTATCGCCAGATAGCGTCTTGAAAAACATACGGCGGTTATACCATGTTAGTTTCGCTTCGGCTTGCTCAAATTCATGATTGTTGCGAACGCTGAAATTTTTCAGCTGTGTAGTGTTCTTTGTAACATATTGAGCCAATTCTTCTATACCTGTACGTTCACGCGCAGATATGCGAAGTACGGGAATATCGGGCACCGCTGTTTTCAGAAAGTCTACGTAGCGCTGAATGTCAGCTTCGCTAAGCAGATCGCATTTATTTAGCACCACTAAGTCGGCTTCTTCCAGCTGTAACTGCAACAAATACACCAACTCTTCGGGCAAATTGATATCTGCCTTCTCAGGCATAATCATACGAAGCCGTTCGGGGTCAACAATAACAGTAAATGGTGAAAGTAAGAATTCGTCTGAATAATCATTAGCCAACGTATGGTATACATGATCAAGCGCCCCAACCCCGCATCCCGGGATATCGCTCATCACGAATACTGCGCCGTCTTTGTCGCGCAGACGACGCAGCTGATCCACTACGTTGTCCATCTGATAGCAAATGCAGCCATTAGCTATTTCAGCCACCACGCAGCCGCTGGTCTGGGTAAGATTGGTATCCACTAAATTGGCGCCCAAATCGTTTGCGATTATGGCGGTTTCGCCATAATGCTCTTTCAGATATTCACCAAGCGCAATCATTGTTGTAGTTTTGCCAGCACCCAAAAAACCGCTGACTACCATAAAACGTATCTGACCCATCCTTCGTCCCTAACAACAAGAAGCCTGAATAGGCTGGTCATCTTCATCGTGCACACCCTCAAAGTTGGGTGCGGTTTTAATTATATGATCTCCGTGGATATCGCCAAAATGACGGCTGCGATCGCCCTTAACTGAAATTACCTTCTTGTAGCGCGTACCCAACCCCAGAACTGATACGTTGTCGCAAACATGCATAGACTGATTGGCTGGGAACTTGATATCTTTATCGAACAGGAAGAATTCAGGATAATCAGGCAAAGAACCGTCGTAGATTATCTCTTCGCCATAATCCTCGCAGTGGTCGCTGGTTAATTCCGAGTTAATAAGACGACTGGTAATAGTCGCGAAAGCTATTTCAGGATAATTGGCAGCCTCTTCTTCAGTAAGCGGCGTTTGCCATGTAAGTAGATAACGCGGATCGTGGAATCCGGCATTTTGAGCCATACGGCGGAAATCCTCAATGAACATCGCTCCGCCTAGGCGCTCTGCCACACGCTGCACTTGCTCGGCGGTTTCCTGCGGAATGCGGCGATCGGTAAATACATCGGTAAAATACCATTCGCCACCATCCTTCAACACGCGCTTTACCTCGGCAATATAAGCGCCTTTATCGGGTGACATATTGAATGTGCAGTTGCTTATAACTACATCGACCGAATCGCTAGAAATTGCGCTTAAATCTTCGGGTACACCATGAATGAGTTCTACATTGCAGCTTTCGTAACCAAATTGCTTTATCTCTTTATCCAGATATTTTTGAGCAATTGCCAAGCGCGCGGCATTCGGCTCTACACCTATCACCTTGCCATTAGGTCCAACCAACTGAGCGGCAAGATATGTATCTCGCCCGCTGCCACAGCACAGATCCAGCACAGTGCATCCTTCTAGCAAAGGTGGCAGCGCGACACCGAATTCATGGAAGGTATTCTTTATTTCAGCCGACACATTGAATAACTTGTCTCGCGCTTCATCAGGCATCGTACCCTCCGCATCGCGCGTGCGCGCCGTCAACTGCGGGTCGGCTGCTTGCGCGAGCGCTAGCGCATCATAATATGCCTGATAGTCATCATTAGCCCTGCGATAATATTCCTCGTAATTCATGCTTTTCCTTCCTATTCCTAGACACAATGCATACGACAACTAGGTTTTGATGACATAAATCTACCTCTTTCAGAGATAATGTCATCCCCTTTGTCAAAATTATATATAAGTGTATCTCTATATATAGATATAATCTAATAATGGACTTGTTTTAATATATGAAAGGAAACGAAAATGGAAACTTACTATGACCCTGCTGGACTTTCCGACTTCTCTCCTGCTGGCGTAGGATCGCTATCGCCGGAACTCTGGGATAAATACATGGCATATTACGGATCCGTTTTTCAAGACGGCGCACTAACGTCCCGCGAAAAGTCGCTAATCGCACTAGCTGTTGCCGCGGCTGTACAGTGCCCGTACTGCATCGATTCCTACACCAACACCTGCCTGCAAAAAGGTTGCAGCGAAGAGGAAATCGGAGAAGTTTTCCATGTAACAAATGCTATTAGAGGCGGTGCAGCATTGGCTCATGGCGTACAGGCGCTAAAGATAATCAAAGACCAAGCAATATAAAGCTACGAGTCTCTAAAAGACGCAATAGTAGCAAGCGAAAGAGAAGACAATGGATAAAACCGTTGAAAATGTAATGGAGGAATTTCCTTCTTTTATTGGCATAGTGCCGGAATGTGACCGAAGCACGAACGAGCAGTTAACCACAATGCAAGTAAACGTGGGGTACAAATGCAACTTAGCATGTCGCCATTGTCACTTAGCATGCGGTCCGCAGCGCACAGAATGTATGGATCGCAGCGTTATGCAAGCATGCCTAGACGCATACGAAAAAGGTGGGTTTTCTGCTGTTGACATAACCGGCGGTGCGCCAGAAATGCATCCCGACCTAGAATGGTTTTTGCGGCAATGGCAAGCCCGTGGTGTTCGCCCTATCGTGCGCACAAATTTGTGCATATTAACAGATCCTGAATATTCGCATTTTGCGCAGCTGTACGCCGATGTAGATGCAACACTTTTCGCATCTCTTCCGTATTACAGCGCTAGAAATGTAGACAAGATTCGCGGTGATGGCACATTTGTAGCCAGCATAGAAGGTCTGCGCAAGTTAAATGAAGTTGGGTATGGCGAAGGCGGGCGCCCGATCACATTAGTGTATAACCCGCCTACAGCTACGTTGCCTCCCGATCAGGCATCTATGGAGGCAGAATACCGCCGCAGACTAACAACCGACTTTGGAGTAAGCTTCACCAATCTTGTAGCTATAACCAATAACCCTTCAGGGCGCTTCGCCGAAGCTCTTAATAAGAAGGGAAATTTGGAATCGTATATGAAACGGCTTATTGGCGCATTTAACCCTGCCACAACCGCATCAATGATGTGCAGAGATCAGATTAGTGTAGACTGGCAGGGCAACCTATACGATTGCGACTTCAATCAGGCATTAGGCATAAAGACAGCAGATGGCAAAACTATTTTCGACTTAGCAAAAGAGCGCCCAAGCATACGACCGATACAATTTGCAAACCATTGTTATGGCTGCACAGCAGGTGCCGGGTCAAGTTGCGGAGGAGAAACTGCTTAGCGCTTAATAGCTTAATAGCTTTCGCAAGTAAAAGGTCGAACGCGCGCTCGACCTTTTACTTGTCGCCATTTTGTGTATCGGCGTTCAAACGCTATTACACAATCTTCTTTCCCAAAGCCGCCGCCACTACACGCAACTCGGCTACCAGCTGCTCGAATTGCGCTGGGGTTAGCTGCTGCGGACCATCGCTTAGTGCAGCTGGCGGGTTCGGATGCACTTCTATCATTATGCTATCGGCACCAGCCGCGACCGCTGCCAATGCAAGCGCAGGCACCAAGTCGCGCTGTCCTGCAGGATGCGACACATCTATGCATACCGGATAAAGCGACTGCTTATGAATTACCGGCACAGCCGCGATATCAAGCGTAAAGCGCGTAGCTGTTTCAAACGTGCGAATACCGCGTTCACACAGCACTACGTTAGTGTTACCTTTGTCGGTTATATAGTCGGTCGCCGCCATCCATTCGGCAATAGTACCCGCAAAACCGCGCTTGTACAGCACCATTTGATGCGTATTGGCAGTAACTTCGCCTATTTTCTTTAGAAGACTAAAGTTTTGGAAATTGCGCGCACCCACCTGCAAACCATCAACATAGTCGCTAACCATTTGACAATGCGCGCTATCCATAACTTCTGTAAGCGTAAGCAGGCCATACTTTTCGCCCGCCTCTTTCATAATCTTTAGCGCTTCTTCACCTAGCCCCTGAAAGCTATGCGGGTTTGTTCTGGGCTTAAACGCGCCTCCGCGAATCCACTTTAGCCCCAAGCCTTTTATACACTGTGCCACTTCATCGAACTGTTCAGCCGATTCCACCGAACACGGACCTGCATATATAGTTACCTCGTCCGTGCGCTGACCCAAGTACGGTATGCCCTCTATCTTCGACTCTCTCATACCGACGGCGTCTCCTTGCTCACCTTCAAAATGGTGGCATAGATTTCGCGCAGATACTCGTTGTACAACGGTCCTTCATTATAGCTTGCCACTTTTTCGAAGATTTCTTCCTCGCGCTTCGCATCGTAGAGCCCCATTTGCGCTTCTGGTTTAAGACCCCGAATAACCAGCGAATGTCCCGCACGTTTATTCAGAAGCGCCACTAATTCGCGATCAATTTCATCAATCTGTTCGCGATGCTTCTGAATTTCGGCTAAGGCTGCATTGTCCTCAGTCACAACTATTCCTTTCATAAATCTATAACGGGGAAGTTGCCCGTGTGCGAACATGATAACAATAAATCAACCTGCCCGATGTTAATCTTGCGCACATAAACATAAGGAAAGGCGAAAAGACAGAGTGGACAGCGCGAAGATTGCAAAATTCTGGCGATACGAAAGAGCTACAAAAACAGCTTCACACCAAAGTAGGCTAGCACCACTACACCAACGATTATGCGATAAATTCCAAATGCTGTGAAATCGTTTTTCTTAATATAGCCCATAAGGAATTTTATCGAGATAACCGACACAACAAACGCAGTTACTATGCCCACTACAAGAACGATAATTTCAGTGACCGACATGGCAATACCTGCTGCTAAAAACTTTACCGCCTTCACAAGCCCCCAACCAAACATTACAGGTATCGCAAGGAAAAATGTGAATTCAGCCGCAGCCGTGCGAGAACAGCCGCAAAGCATGCCGCCTATTATTGTGGCACCGCTGCGCGAAGTGCCGGGTATTATGGCTAACACTTGGAACAGACCAATTTTTAGCGCTGTTTTCCAATCGATCTGATCGACCGTGCTTACCTTAAATAACGCCTGTTCTGCTTGTTGCGCCGCATCAACGTTAGGTGTGTTTGATGCAACTTGCGGCATGCGGGCATGTTTGCCACGAGGCTTAGCAGAATCTTTGCTTGCGTAATCCGCCGCAGACACATCGCTTAAATAGGCAGCTTCACGCTTGCGATTGCGCCGCTCCATCACAATAAAAATAACGCCATAAAGTATTAGCATGGCTGCCACAGTCCACGCATTATAGAAATGTTCGTTTACCCAATCATCCAAAGCAAAGCCGATTACGGCTGCCGGTATGCATCCTATAACCACCATGCCCCATAGCCGCCATGTACCGCGACGCTGTTCGGAAGTTTTTTTGGGCGAAAATGGATTTAGCTTATGGAAATACAGAATGATAACCGCCAATATGGCACCAATCTGTATGACCACTAAAAACAGACTTAAGAACTCGGGCGACACATTCAGCTTTACGAATTCGTCAACCAATATCATGTGACCAGTAGAAGATATGGGCAACCATTCAGTAATGCCTTCTACAATGCCAATGATAAGCGCTTTTATTGCTTCGATTAAAGTATCCATGGCTTCATTATAAAAGACAATATAGTTAACGCGCGCAAAACAAGTTGGAATAGATGCCAACATACTGAAAATAGGTGCTATTGTTACAGATGACAAAGTTGAGCGGAGGCGCAAATGACATTGCTCTTCGATATGCATTGCCATCTAGATTTCGCAAGCAACGCGAAAAGCATAGCAGCTGAACTGGAAAACATCAGCTTAACCGCGCTATGCGCTACCGTAGTTCCCTCAAGCTATGTAGCAGCTGTTGAAGAATTCAAACCTTGGCGCAACATCTTTGTTGCCTTAGGGATGCATCCGTGGTGGATAGCCAACGAACGCATAAGTAAAGTAGATTTAACCCGATTTGAAAATTTGCTACCCACTACGCCATTCATCGGCGAAATTGGGCTAGATTTCTACGGAAAACGCAAAGCTACAAAAATACAGCAGCAAAAAATCCTCGACCAATTGCTGGGTTTGCTAAGCAAAACTTCCGACCGAAAAATTATCTTTCTGCACAGCGTGCATTCGAATAGCGAACTCTTGAGCGCCTTGGAAAGCCACAAAACCCCCGAGCAACACATATGCGTGTTTCACTGGTTTCAAGGTACGCCGGAAGATTTTGCCCGCGCTCTGGAAAAAGATTGCTGGTTTTCAGTAGGCAAGCGCATGTTAGCAACCGAGTCTGGACGCAAATTCGCAAAAGCTGTACCACAAATGCGTCTACTCGTAGAAACTGACAGCCCACCGCATGAAGGGATGGAATGGTCAACTAAGCTTTGGACTGACGAGCTAAACGACACCATAGCCACTTTGGCGAAAGTACGCGAGCAAAACATAGACGAGTTGCAGACTTCCTTGCGCAAAAATAGCGAGTTGCTACTAAGCGCACAACAGCCATCCTAACGCACTGTGCGATGCTAGTTTGCGCCAAAGCCCATTTGGAGATATGCGATATATATTAACTTGAACAAACCGAGTCAGAAGAAACCGAGTGATGGAGTTCGCTAAAAGTACCATGCAATGTAACCCTTTGGCACCGAGCATTACACTCAAAAAGCTTTTCGCAGAACTCACGCTTGAAAAGCAAAGTAATCGCCCTTGAAGTGATAGTTTCACGTTTTAGGGTTTCGGCACAACAGCATGATTGCCACAAAATTACAGAGTTGCGGAAAGTTGTTTACGCAAAAATGGTCAAAACTTCCGACTTTCCATGGTCAGATTGTCACATAGCTGGCTTGAATTGTGGAGGACAATGGGCAAACAGTGGTTGTGTGCCGAAACCGCAGACTCGGTGTCTATCACGAAATGAGCAAGTTCCATCAGAACAAAACGAAAATCGGAGATTATGGAGAAAAAAGCACTATACAGTCTCTCGATAAAATGAAATTATGTAAATACATCTGCGAACTAGATGATAAGGAACTCGAATGCAGCATAAAAGCCGTTTATTCGACAAGCAAGAAATCCTCAAAATCAGACCAAGTGCGCCATGTATAGTGGCAAAAAGACACGATCACCCTCCACGCTTAAGGTCTTGGGATGCAGCACAAATTGGGTGCCCACCCGCTTTCCGAATTTCGTCTTAAACTTGTCGAGCGACGACAAGCCATAGCGGTTCGAGCTCTTCACCTCAATAGGGCTTACACGTGCCTTCCCCCCGGCATCACTGTATTCACGCGCTACTAAGAAGTCGATCTCCATGCGGTCGGATGCCACGGATGCGTAGCTGCTGTAGAAGCGCAGCCGATGCCCCGATGCGACAAGCTGCTGAGCAACAACGTTCTCCGTAATCATACCCTCGTTGATCGACAGTTTCCCCGTAAGTACATCCTCGTATATTTTGTTGCTTGTTGTTGCACGATCGGCGAGAGCATGAGTCACAAGCAGCCCCGTATCCACCATGTAGCACTTAAAGGCGCCATCGTCTTCATAGAGAGCCAATCCGACACATGGATCAGTCACCGACCAACACATATTCGTCACACAAGCCTCCGACATCCACTCGAATGCAACTTGGTAGTCACGAATGCGCGCATGATGCCCCATAGCCGACACAGTGAACTTCTTTTCGTGTTTGGATAACTGACTAGGAATAGCATCGAAAGCCCTACGAACCTTACCCTCGTAACCCGCGGCAAAGCGAGTGATGTCTTTACGATATAAATCCAGAATCGCACGCTTGACGTCGTCGGCCTCTTGAAACGAATTCCTAGCAAGAAATGCCTCAACAGATTGCGGCATCCCTCCGACAAGCAGGTACTCCCGAAAAGTGCGCATCAGATCACGATGTGACCCATCCGGCAAAGGCTCCTTGGTCGCAAAAGACTCTCGGATAAATTGCGTCGCAACATCGTTGCCACACGCCCAGAGGAACTCTTCAAAATCAAGAGGGCAGAGCCGAGCGGAAACCTCCTCAGAGGGAATAGGCGCACCTGACACATTCTGTTTTATAGAAAGTAGCGACCCAGTCTCGATGTAATGATAGCGCCCATCGGCTACAAGCTGCTTAACAGCACTTCGTGCAGTAGGATGCAACTGCACCTCGTCAAGCACAATAAGAGAATCATGCTCGTAAAGACGCGTGGCGTAGTGAAGTTGAAGAAAGCGAAACAGAGCATCTAGGTTATTAAGATTCTGAGAAAACGCATCCTTCACCTCCTGAGACGCTTCCCAAAAGTCGACAACAATATAGGAGCGATACTCGTTAGCTCCAAAGGCTTTAGCAAGAGTACTCTTCCCGACACGACGCGCGCCCTCAATAAGTAGAGCAGTCTTGTCGGCTTGATTCGCTTTCCATGCAAGAAGCTTGTCATAGAGTTTACGCTTGAAAATCATAACAATGACCTCTGAAGTAGTAGTTTCACGTTTTTAAGGTCACATTGTACTCCATTTTTCACGTTTTTAAGGTCAAGTGATACGCTGTTCTTCACGTTTTTAAGGTATTAGTGAAATTTTTGCCCCTCATTTTGCATTTGAAACCATGCGATATAAATTAACTCGTATAGTTGTTTACGCAAAAATGGTCAAAACTTCCGACTTTCCATGGTTGTAATAGGCAAACAGCACTCATTAATGGGTCGTCAAGTACTGTTTGCCCAGTGTCCTCCACAATTCAAGCCAACTATGTGTCAGTCCGACCGTGGAAAGTCGGAAGTTTTGACCATTTTTGCGTAATTATTTCACCCGAACGCGGAATCCTTGATACCGAGCTCTTCAAACAGATTCTTCACGACGATATTGCCGGATAGCACCTTCTTCGCTACCGCGGTTTGGAGCTGCTTGTCATATCTCTTTCTTCTTTGACTTCGCAACTCCGTGACCCCAGACACAGCCACACAACATGGCTTGCTCCGATACATCGCCGCTACTCACTATCTTCTACAAACTCCATAAAAGTATCCTGCAGTTCTGACTCTGTATCAACGCCATCAATTTGAATGCTGCATTCCATGTTTCCGCCAATTAAGGCAGTGGAACCGTCAAAAACGCCAAATACGCCTGAAATAGTATCAATTATTGTCTGCCTGAGAATGTCATAGAAGATATCCTTTTGCGAATTATCAAAACCCTGAAAGAAGCAGATTGCTCTTTTCCAGTATTCAATTGTTTGATCTGTTATTGCTGTCTTTTCAAATAGCGTCTTATATTCCTCACAGCCTTCTGACACCAGCGTGTCATAAATTCTACGTACAAATTCTTCGTTCATGGTTATCTACTAATCTCCTTATACATGCGTATACATGCGCTTATTTGTACCAATCAGTTCTTTCAGCGCTGAAATAACTCATTCTTTCACTAGTTCTCTTTTTGGCGTCTTGAAGAACGATCCAAACTCCAGCACGCGAACTGCCTTTTCTCTTTATAGCACCCTCATCTTTCAGTTCTGCAACAATGCGCTCCGCGCTCCTTTTTGAACACCCAAGGTGTTCTGCCAACTGAGTAATGTTTCCATTTGGGTGTTCAACAAAGAACGCAAGTGTTCGAGCTTTTGTCAGACTCCGTTCGCTTCTCGGTTTTGCAAATGGAAGCGCCGCATCCCTAATTGCCTCGAGGATAAATTCAACGAACGGTTCACTAGATCCAATCGCTTCAGATTTGGCTAACATCGTATAGTATTCGGATTGACGCTGCCTAATAACCCTTTCAACAGGAAGCCAAGCAAGCACAGGTCGCCATCTGGAAAGAAGCAACGTGTGCCAAAGCCGACCCGTCCTACCGTTTCCATCCGCGAAAGGATGGCAGAATTCGAACTCGAAGTGGAAAATGCAGGAGGCGAGAAGCGGATGCAGACTTGTGGTCTTTAACCATTCAAAAATATCGCACATAACATCGGGAACATATGTAGCTGGTGTTCCCGCATGAATAAGCACATCACCGTCAAAGACACCAACATTGCTCGAACGAAAACGCCCTGCCTCAGAAACAAGACCCTCCATCATCGTTCGGTGAGCTTTGAGAAGATCGTCTATAGAATAGGGATCGAGAATTGGAATGAGATCGTATGCTCGTCTAGCGTTTTCTACCTCAAGAATATCGCGGCTGTCACCCAATACATGCTTGCCATCAATAATTGCAGTGACGGCGTTTTCGTCGAGTTTATTTCCCTCAATAAGCAGCGAAGAGTGAATGGTTTTTATTCTAAGCTCACGATGAAGCTTTGGGCTCTTCGCCAAAGGGGTTTCCGGAGAGAGCATGCCAACCAACTCTGCGATCTCCATACAAAGAGCGTCAATTTTGGCGGTACGCACAAATGGCGGTTCATACGACATGATTTAGCCTTTCTTTACCGCCAATATTATACCGCCAATGGCGGTATAATATCACGACCTTAGTTTCCAGAGATGCAATCTACTCGTCCAAAATCGACTTCGGTTTGGTTTCGCGAAACCTTACGGAGTAAGCAAAAAGATTAAAACTATGATCAAAATTATTATTACCGGAATGGCAATTTTTACAAACAACGGAATTCCCGTATTGCTGGCGGCAGCAAAGTTGCGCTTGTTGCCCATAGAGCCGCCCTGTAAACCTATTTGGTTAGGTCGTGCGTTGCGTCTCTTGCCACCCGACACGGGCATGCGATCGTAGCCCCCAAAATTCCCATCGTGCGAACGCCAACGCGATTTAGAATCGTTAATATCAACCATAGGGTCGTGCCTATCGCGTTCGTCTATCGTGTAACCAACTAATTCATTTTTCTCATTAAGCGCGCGCGAATCTATACTGCCGCGCCCATCTATGATCTCTCGATTTGTATTCCTGCCATGCTGCGCATTGCGTATGGCGCGCTGCGCTTCCCAATCGAGACGGCGACTGTCTTGATCTATATCATTGCTTGCACGAACTTGCATGCGCATTCGGGCATTTCGTGCACGAGCCGCATCTTTAGCAGCATAGGATTGCACGATCCGATCAACAGATCCATTACCAGAATTTACATTCCGAAATTCAGGATAATCTTCGTTGAAAGTGCTCATTAAATCGGCCTCTTCCAGCACAGCGCATTCGTATACACACCTACATAAAATTATACAGCTCTTCCCAGCATAAACACAGACCTTACGCATAAAGGCGATGCGCCCAGCGAACCGGGCGCATCAACAAAAGGAGAGGGGTTATTTGCAACTAAAAAGCATCGTTGCCTTGTGGGATATACATGCCACCGGAATTGCTGTTAGAAGAGTTTGAATTATTGGAATTTGCACTTTCGCTCATTCCTAAAGTTACCTGTACTTCTTTCTCTTCGCTACCGCGCATGAATTTCAAAGTAACCTTATCGCCGGGATTCTTGGTACGAACGTCCAGCATAAGATCGCTTGCGCTTTCTACATCCTGTCCGTCAAATTTGGTAATAATGTCACCAATCTGAATGCCAGCCTGCTCAGCACCACTACCGGGCACTACAGCCGAAACATATGCGCCTTCATCAACCGAGAAGCCATAACGCTTAGCAATAGTTTCATTCACCGTGGTAAGACTTACGCCTAGCTGCGCGTGCGTAGGCTCCTTGCCGTCGATAATATCTTTCGCCAAACTAATAGCGTAGTTCGCAGGAATAGCAAATCCAACACCGGAATAATTCCCAGAGTACGAAGTGATTAGCGTGTTAATACCGATTAGTTTGCCCTGTGCGTCAACTAAAGCGCCGCCCGAGTTGCCCGGATTAATAGCAGCATCTGTCTGAATCATGTTGGGATAAATTGTGGCTTCACCAGTGCTGTTGCCAAACATATCGCCCGATGCTTCCATTATCTGGGAACGGCTTGTTGCCGACACAATGCCAGTAGCGACCGACTGCTCTAGACCAAACGGGCTGCCTATAGACATAACCCATTCGCCTATTTTAATGTCGTCAGAGTCGCCCAATTCGATAGGCGAAAAACCATTGCCGTCAAGTTTCAACACAGCCACATCAGAAGATGCATCGTCACCAACTAATTCGGCATTGTAAGTTTCGCCATCAACCGTAACTTCAAATTTACTTCCACCTTGAACCACATGATAATTCGTTACTGCATAGCCGTCTTCAGACAACATTACGCACGAACCCATACCGCTTTGGGTAAGCGAATCTTCGCGATCTTGCGTATAGCCATAACCATACAGATAGTCATATATGCTTCCCGACTGCGCAGACTGCGCGGAATATACCGTGACCGACCCGACCGACGGCATGCATTTTGAAGCCACAGCTTCAGCAAGTGAAGCCTCTTCCGATGCCGCCTCAACCGATGTGGAGTCAACCGCTCCAAGCTGAATACGGCTGCTGCCCATACCGAACATATTGGTAACAGCACCTATGCCAAACATTAGCACGCACGCCACAAGCGCGCCCGCGAAAGCTAGCAAAAACGTCTTAGCGCCGGAGCTCTTCTTTGTTGCCGCAGGCACCGATGCAGCAGACGCATAGTGATTATTGCCTGCCGTATTCTGCGCATGCACTCCATGACCATCGGCAGAATAGGCAGCCCAATAAGCTGATTGCGCTTCGTGCTGACCTACATGCGTCTGCTGACCTTGCGGAATTTGATTATTGCCATTGTTTTCCATTGGAACCTCCTTTGTTGTTTGCAATTTATCATCTGTTAGAAAAATTCAAGCCCTAATTCACGCATCTTTGCCTATTTGTCACTTAAATACACCAAATGGTGTACTGCCCGTGGTATACTCCATCTGCTTTATTACAGTAGAGTGATAATGTAATGTAGTCGAAAGTGCATTATCGAAAGCGCACTTTCAGCAAGGAGGAAGAATGAAGAAAAAGATAGTGGCTGTAGCTGCCGCATGCGCCTTAGCTATTAGCGCATTTGCACTGGCAGGCTGCTCTAACTCGGGCGGTTCTAGCAGCTCATCCGCTTCGTCAAGCGCAGCCGAAAGCACCCTAGATTTGGGCGAGGGCTTCAAACTTACCGTAGGCTTTGATAACAGCTATCCGCCGTATGGCTTCATTGGCGAACAGGGCGAATACACCGGTCTTGACCTTGATTTAGCTGCCGCTGTAGCAGAAATGAATGGTTGGGAATTTGTAGCCGAGCCAATCGATTGGGATGCAAAAGATGCTCTGCTAGAGCAGGGAAACATCAACTGCATATGGAACGGCTTTACCATGGAAGGTCGCGAAGATAAATACACCTTCAGCGATCCGTATATGCTCAACGAGCAGGTTATAGTTGTAAAAGCCGATTCTGGCATAAACAACTTTGAGAGCCTAGCCGGTAAAGTAGTTATAACGCAAATTGACTCCGCCGCACTTGATGTGCTGGAAGGCGATCAGGCTAGCTTGGCAGGCACTTTCAATCGTCTAGACACAATTAGCGACTACAACAATGCATTCATGCAACTGCAAGCAGGCAATGTAGATGCAGTTGCTTGCGATCTTTCTATAGCCGCCTATCAGATAGCTGCAAACCCAGACGCATACGTGCAGCTTGACGAACCGCTAAGCAGCGAACACTACGCCGTAGGCTTTAGCAAGTCTGCCGACGGAGAGCAGTTAGCCAAAAAAGTTAACGAATCGCTAGCAGCTCTTGTAGCATCAGGTCAAGCTAGGGAAATCTGTGAAAAATACGCAGAGTACGGTGTTGACTACGACGCGAATTGGGTGCTGAAGTAAATGGAATTTAGTGTGATGATAGGGCTTCTGGCCGACGGCCTTGCGTTAACGGCGCAGATCTTTGTAGTCACGCTTATCGGAGCGCTACCTCTTGGCATAGTGGTAGCGCTCTGCCGCATGAGCAGATTCAAAGTAATTTCCACCATTGCGCGCTTCTACATATCCATTTTGCGCGGCACACCATTGATGCTGCAATTAATGGCTATCATGTTTGGACCTTACGCCCTATTCGGTCTACAGATGGGCAGCGACTGGAAGTTCTGGGCATGCGACATAGGTTTCATATTGAATTACGCAGCCTACTTTGGAGAAATATATCGCAGCGGCATTCAGTCTATTCCGCGCGGGCAATATGAGGCTGCAAGCGTGCTTGGATACTCGCGGACGCAAACCTTTATGAAGATAGTGCTTCCGCAAGTGATCAAACACATTTTGCCCGCTATGGGCAACGAAATAATAACGCTAGTGAAAGATACATCGTTGGCATTCGTGCTTGGCATAGCCGAAATGTTTAGCCAAGCTAAAGCGTTAGCGGCGCGCGAGGTTTCTATGATCCCCTACGCATTAGCCGCACTTATATACTGGGTTTTCTGCCTACTTATAGAATTCATCTTAAATCGTGTGGAGAAGAAGCTTGACTACTACCATAACTAACAAAGTTGTATCGTTAACAGGCGCTAAAAAAAGCTTCGGCGAAGTTGAAGTTTTGAAAGACATATCGCTTGAAGTAGAAAAAGGCGATGTGCTTGCAATTATAGGTCCGTCTGGCGGGGGAAAATCTACTTTGCTTCGCTGCTTAACCATGCTAGAAACGCTAGATTCAGGACGCTTGGCTTACGGAGACTTAATTGTTGCGGAAAATGGACCCAACGGGCACGCCGTATACGGGTCGAAAAATGTGCTCGCCGAAGCCAAAACCCGTTATGGATTGGTGTTCCAAAACTTCAACCTTTTTCCGCATTTTACAGTCTTGAAAAACATAATAGACCCGCTGGTTTGCGTGCAGAAAATTCCACGCGAAGAAGCCGAGCAACGCGGTCGTGAGCTGCTTGCAAAAATGGGACTTTCGGGCAAAGAAAATATGGTTCCGTGCGAACTTTCGGGCGGACAGCAACAACGCGTAGCAATTGCGCGAGCGTTGGCAATGAACCCGGATGTGCTGTATTTCGATGAACCTACAAGCGCATTAGACCCTGAACTTACGCGCGAAGTGCTGCGTGTTATCCGCGAGTTGGCACTAGAACACACCACAATGGTCATAGTTACTCATGAAATGTCGTTTGCGCGCGACGTAGCCGACAAGCTAATTTTCATGGACGGCGGAACCGTAGTTGAACGCGGACGCGCCACAGATGTAATTAACAACCCACAACACGAACGCACGCGCCTGTT
Organism: Adlercreutzia sp. ZJ154; assembly: GCF_011039055.1. Lineage (NCBI taxonomy): Bacteria > Bacillati > Actinomycetota > Coriobacteriia > Eggerthellales > Eggerthellaceae > Adlercreutzia > Adlercreutzia sp. ZJ154. The sequence continues at coordinate 7,950 of NZ_JAAKEF010000003.1, read as the reverse complement.
CCTAGCAAATTACCAAGAGAACTAAATATAGCCACAACTAATATAGTCGGGAAGGCGGAGTGAAGGCTGCGAAGCTTCTGAACGTAGCTTTCCCGACTATATCTTGACCGGCTGTCAATTACGACATTGGAAATCTCGGGAAGGCGGAGTGAAGGCTGCGCAGCTTCTGAACGTAGCCTTCCCGAGATTATATAGTTCCCTACAATATTGCATAACTTCCTACGAAGGCTTAATTTCTCCGCGTTCGCAGCGATTACCCCACGCATCTATTAAATCGCGATCGCGATATACGCAGATTATTTCACAGTGATTAGCGCACTTCTGACACTCTACCTCGCGCGTTGTAAACGAGAAATCTTCCACCGCATCAAAATCTAAACAACCAGAAACGAAAGGTCCTGTTGCCGCGGGCGCAGCATATGCCCCATCAATGCTAACAGGTCCCGCATCGGCCGCTAATAGAGCCGCACCAAATGCGCCCATAAGATGCCCATCGGGATCAACCGCAACAGGCATTCCCAGCTGTTCTTCAAAAGCGTGCACAACACCCACATTCTTCGACACACCACCCTGAAACACAACTGGTGCCTCTATTTTCTTACCCTTGCCCACATTGTTTAGATAATTGCTAGCCACAGCGCTGCAAAGACCTGCAATTATGTCTTCGCGCGCATAACCAACTTGTATTTTGTGAACCAAGTCGCTTTCCGCAAAAACAGTGCAGCGCGCAGCAATGTTAGCCGGCTTCTTGCTTGTTAGCGCTATGGGACCAAACTCTTCCACTTCCACGCCTAAACGATGTGCTTGGCTGGAAAGAAAGGAACCTGTGCCGGCGGCACATAGCGTGTTCATTGCGTAATCGACAGCTATGCCACCATCCACGCAAATAATTTTGCTGTCCTGACCGCCTATTTCAAGAATGGTACGCACGTCTGGATGCAAACACGTAGTACCCACAGCGTGCGCGGTTATTTCATTTTTCACCACGCTGGCACCTATCATGGCACCCACAAGACGCCTAGCGCTGCCGGTAGTTCCCGCGCCCACTACTCGCGCATTGTCTGGCAGCTGCTCAGATAGCTCAGACATCACACGTTTTGCAGCTTGGGTAGGATTGCCTTCAGTCCACAAATACGACCTAGCAACTATATTATGTTCGTCGTCTATAACGACCCCTTTGGTAGAAATAGAGCCGATATCTATGCCAAGATAGTAATTCACAAGAACCTCTCTCCTGATTTAGCGCCGTAATGAGCCAGAAGATCGCACAGTTACGCCTCCAGCGTCTGACACGTTTTTCATATACAGCATGTCGTAGAACGCTTCAAGTCGCGTCATTAATCCAGTATCGCTGGTTTCTGTATCGTAAGTTAGATACAAAACGGGAATATGAAAGTCTTCCGAAATGCGACGCAATACCGGTATGCAATCTATTTCGGGTGTGCAGCCTGCACATTTTGCATGAATTAGCCCGTCGAAACCAAGTTGCGCATACTTCTTTGCAGCAGCCAACGTCATTGTCGATGTAGGTCCCATATCGTATTGCGCATACTCAGATATTGTGCGCCGCAAGTTCGCCTCGTTGTAGTGCGTGTAACGGTTGCTGAAATTCAATGTGCGATACACTTCCACACCCATATCCATCAGCTTTTCATCAAGACCTAAATTTGAGTTTTCATCTATTGCCGTATACAATTCGCCAATTATGCCAATGCGTACAGGATTAGCCGGCTTATTCAAAGGAATTGCCCGCATTTCTTCCATTGAGCGCGCATAAGCGCTATCAATTTCAGCTTTATCGGTAGCCGCACGCATGGCATCCAAGAAATCTTCCCACGCATGGCGAAAAGCGCCGCGCTCACATTCGAAACCACCATTTGCCATATAGAAATCGCGCGCCTGATCTAATAGCGACAGCATATGCCCAGTTGCAAGCAGCTGCTTAACTCCGTATGGAATATCTATATCGGGGTTCACCATTTTCAAAACTTCTTTACCCCAGCCAAAATAACCCTGCTCAATTCCGTGACTAAAATTCAGCATTGTGAATTCGTATCCCATATCGCGCAGTATTTGCTCTTGCATCTCGCCATAGTAGCCAAGTCGGCACGGACCGCCCACCTGCACCAAAATATCAGCCCCAAGCTCAAGTGCTTCTATCCAGTCGCCCATCATGTGCTTAAACGGAGTGCAAACATAATCGCTGGAATTTTGAATGCCTAAATCCATTGTGCGCTTTGTGGCTTTTGGCAATTGCAAATAGTCGCAATCTAGCACCTGTTCTACAAAAAATTTGAACGCCGGATCGTAGTAGGCATATCGAAATACAGATACCTTCGTGCGCTTATGCCTGTCGCGTTTCAACTTCTTTTTTAGCCGCGGAAACGGAATGGCTCGGCGCGGCTCTTCCGGCTCGTAGACAACCTGCGTACGCGCATCGTCGCTAACTTTTACTTGAACAGTTGTGTCTTCAACGCGAGGCTGCGCTAGGCTCTCCAACATGTTTTTTGCTTTCTGCAAACTAGGCATTCAAATACCTGCCTTTTCCTTGGAATCGCAGAATATCTATGAAACTTTCTATGCGTGTCTCCATACCCGCGCTGCCGCTTTGCGCATCTATCATCAAGTTCAAAATGGGAACACCATGCATGTTGCGCATTACCGCATCATCAAACATAGAATCGGGTCCGCACGGGAATGCAGATAACAAGACTATGCCATCTATTTTGTCATACGTTTGCAAAATAGCACCCACCAGCTCGCGGTTTATCATCCACGGCAGCGTGTCCGAAAAATCGAAGCTGCGCTTAAAAGCAGCGGCATGGTCGGTTTCGTCAGCGAATATAACCGTAGCGCCCATACCCTCAATAGCTGCCACAATATCGCCAGCTATATAAGGGTCGTGCGCAATATAAGGATGCGCCACAAGCAAAATAACTAGTGGAGCCTGTTCAGTCCCTGTAGGGTCGCTTGCAGCCACTTTGCGATACTTAGTCAACAATCGCAATGTTTCCTGCTGAGATGATACGCGCGAAGAATTTGCAGCCTCTTGAGCGCGCATCGCCTGTTTGTATGCGCGCAATGCCTGCTTAGGCGACGCATTCAAACGGTGTGCCAATTCGATAAAATCTAGGCGCGCGCTTTTATGATCGTTCGCTTTCTGCACACGCATAGTTATAAATTTTGCTGCCCTTTCGTGAAATGTAGCCTCTACCAAATCGGGCAGACTTTGATATTTCGTACAAAAACCAGCTCGCACATCGCCACTGTTATACGACGGAACAAATATGGCATCGCATTCGCCGCCTTCTAATAGCGCGACCACATGCCCCATATATATCTTTGATGCTAGGCATACTTCATCTACACTGGCAGCCTCTCCCGCCTCAAACACAGCACGATCGGTTTTAGGGCTTAAAACGACCTTAAAACCTAATTCTTCAAAAAAGGTTTGCCACATTACGCCGTATTTATAAAAAAGCAAGCCGCGCGGAATGCCGATTACACGCACTTCATCTGCCACAAGCAAATCCACTTCTCAATAGAGTTGTTAATCCGGCTAATTATAATAGAAGCCAGCAAAAGGACTAGCAAAGGTTACGCCATGCGAAAAAATGTGTTGCTGCTGTTCAGTAAACTGCCAGAAGCCGGACTTGTAAAAACCCGCCTTACCACACTTAAAGATGGTATTTTTGAACCCGAAGTAGCCAGCGCACTTTATCATTGCATGCTTTTTGATGTATGCGAGATATGCATGGCGGCTTTCGACAAACTGGAAGCCAAGAATACAGACAATGCCGCCGATGAATACGAGCTGGTTATATCTACTGCACCTGCCGAAAATGTCGAACGCATGCAAAAGCTATTCTCAGATGCAGGGAGATGGCCGCGCCCTATTACATTTATTGCCGACGAGGGTGCCAGTTTTGACGAACACTATAACGATGCATTTCAAAAATGCTGGGATATGAAAGCTGATTGCATCCTATCTATGGGTGCCGATATGCCGGCGCTAACAACAAACGATGTAATCGCCGGTTTTAAAGCGCTTCATAAGCTAGAAGACGTTCCGCGTGGCGGAATTGTACTTGCCCCCGACCAAGAAATGGGAGTATCTATTATAGGGTGGACTCGCGAAACTGCATTCAACCATTCGGGTGTGTTCTACAACAAGGACGGACTAACTGTTTTACCTGCATACATACAGAAAGCACGCGAAGCCGAATTGCCTGCAATATATCTGCCTCCCGTGCCCGATGTGGACACCATGGCAGATTTAATGCACAACATAACCCTAGTTGAAGCGCTGAACTATTGCGCAGCATTCGACGGAAATACACCCCCATGGCGCACCGCTAACGCTTTGCGCGAAATGGGCTGGGATGAAGTGCGCGTTCCGCCAAACACCCTACACGACCCCCGAGAACATATTGATAAATAGAGGTACGGCACAACAAGGCAGCAAAGCGTAATTTCTATACGACAGCCTTTAGACGACAAGACAGAACATTAAAATATAAATATCCGCAACTCGATGTAAATATGCGCAAAATTGCGGAAGTAAGCTACTATTTTTCTTCGAAAGTAAGTAGTTCTCTTACGTCAATCTCAAATACATTGGCTAAAGCAAGAAGCGTAAACAAGCGTGGATTCATGGGTGTGCCAGGTTTCGATTCGCCTTTTTCAAATTTCTGATATGTATAAGCTGAAATTCCTGCCTGATGGGCAACATTTTCCTGACTGATCCCCTTAGCATCTCGAAGCATGCGAAGTTTATTCGCAAGTTCGCGAGAAAAGTGTTCAGGTGTCGTTTGCGGTGTTTCATTATCCATTCCCCTACTTTTGGCGACTTGACATATTTTTACCACCATACATGTATGGGAATATATGTATTATTTTTAAATAGAAATCTCAACGGAAGATAAGGATAAAAAGTCGTATGCTTCTCTCGATAGTAATTCCTTGCTTTAACGAAGCGGAGGGAATTACTGCATTTCATCAAGAAATTACTAAAGTTATATCCGTAGATCCCTTTGACAATGTTGAAGTAGAAATGTTATTTATCGACGACGGCTCAAACGACAAAACGCTCGTTAAGTTAAAAGCAATTGCAAAAACCGATACACGGGTACGTTATCTCTCTTTTTCACGCAATTTTGGCAAAGAAGCAGCTATTTTAGCGGGACTCAAAAATGCAAAAGGCGACTTTGTTGCAATTATGGACGCAGATATGCAAGACCCTCCAACTATGCTTTCCACACTCTATAAAGCCGTTGCGTTTAGTAGCGATATGTCCCCATGCGACATTGCGCGTATGAGACGCGTCAATCGAAAAGGAGAGCCAGCATTACGTTCTGCTTTTGCACGGACATTCTATCGAATTATTAACATGATATCCGACATCGAGATTGCGGACGGTGCCCGCGACTATCAAATTATGAACAGAAATGTTGTTGAAGCCATTTTAAGCATGCATGAATACAACCGCTTTTTCAAAGGCATATCAAGCTGGGTGGGATTCAAAACATGTTGGTTCGAATACGAGAATACACAGCGCTTTGCAGGTGAAAGTTCATGGAGTTTCTTTTCTCTTGCGCGTTATGCTATTGAGGGCATTGTTGCTTTTTCCACAATGCCACTTGTAGTAGCATCGAGTGCGGGAATAGTTTGTTTCGTTCTAGCACTTCTTCTTATTGCTTTCATCATAGCGCGAACTTTACTGTTTGGAGATCCGGTATCAGGATGGCCCTCAACAGTCTGTGTAATTCTCATCGTGGGAGGTATACAGCTTCTCTGCATAGGAATACTAGGACAATATTTAGCGAAAACCTACTTAGAAACCAAAAGACGACCCGCCTATTTTATACGGGAATCTAATGTGAAAAGCTAATCAGCCTTAAATTCACCACCGATAAAGTTAACACTACGAAACGGAGAACACATGAAGTCGTTCGAGAATGCATGCGCCATATATAGAAAATTTAACTCGCAAAAGAATGCCATTTCACGTATCAAAATGAAACTAAATTCCATAATGGCATCTATTAGATTTGCAATAAAACCAACATTAATTCTTACTCTAATATATTTAGTAGGATTCAGCGCAATTATCCAAGCAAATTTTAACTATATTGATGACATGGGTCGCGCATCCGCAGGATATAAAGGTTGGGATAATTTTAGCCGCTATACTTCAAACTTCCTTTCCTCTTTTATTCATGTCGGTAATTATCTAACAGACATTTCACCTTTGACGCAAATAATAGCTGTTATAGAACTCGCCATTGCAAGCGTAATCGTAATATACCTCATTTCCGGAAAAAAGAACTATTCAATATGGATGCTAATCGCAGTGCTACCACTTGGCATGTCGCCTTACTTTTTAGAATGCATTTCCTATAAATTCGATTCTCCTTATATGGCACTTTCAATATTGGCTTCCGTTGTTCCATTATTGCTTGCTAAACAGCATAAGATTATTTACGCATTAGGAATAATCGCCGGAGAGCTTATTGTTTGCACTACATACCAAGCAGCATCAGGTATTCTCCCCATGCTGGCTGTTTTATTAGCATGCAAAGCATATTGTCAAGGCAAAAAACTGAAAAACGTTACAATATTTGTTCTCGTATCAATTGTTGCATGTGGAGTAGCACTTGTTATATTTAAATTGTTTATTATGCAGCCCGCAAGCACATATGTGTCAAACGGTTTACCACCGCTTTCCGAGATTCTCCCCACAACTATTACCCATTACAAAAAATACTGCAAATATGTACTAACTGACTTTAAATCTATATGGACACTTTTATGCGTCTTAATAGTAATAGCATTTTTAGTAACCAACACAATTAATTCAAAGCACAATATATTTCGCAACTTTATAGCATCGGTAATTTGTTTGATAATAATGGGTTGTCTAATATTCGGATTATATCCAATACTAGAGAAACCTCTATTTGCTCCAAGAGCAATGTATGGGGTAGGTGCTTTCCTAGCCTTTTTAGGCGTGGCAATAGCTGCATCAAGAAAGGCACTTATAGGAAATGTGGTAGTTGCTATACTAGCTTGGTGCTTTTTCGTATTTGCGTTTACATACGGAAATGCACTATACGTTCAGAGCCAATGGACCGATTTTCGAATTACATCTGTCGTTCAAAGTCTAAATGAAATTGAAGAGTTCTCAAACGATTCCCCTAAAACCATACAAGTTGAAGGAAGTATCGGACAATCTCCAATACTGAAAAATCAACCACAAAATTATCAAATGCTAAATAGACTTGTACCCATTACTTTTCAAGGTAAATGGGCATGGGGCATATGCGGTATTAACTCATATTACGGTCTTAAACATACACAAGTTGAAAATAAAGATAGCTTTAAAGAATTAAAGCTTCCTTTGCGAAAAGAAACTATGTATTTCGATATTTTCGGAGAAAATGACAAATTTCTCATAGTTTTGAAGTAAATATAAGTAATATGGTCAGCGTATTTCATTTTGAATTAAGCTGACCATAAATCAATTTTACTCAATCTATATACCGAATTCTCGAAACAGCCTTTCGCGATAGACTTCATCCTCAGAGGCTTTCAATACATCAGCTTGTCGATTTTCTGAGAATAATTTTTCTACAAGTGCAGCGAATTTATTAGTACCTTTTTGTATTCCTTGTTGCATCCCTTGTTGCATCCCTTGTTCCAGACCCTGCTGCAAACCTTCTTGTAGCCCTTGTTCCAGACCTTGCTGTAAGCCTTCTTGCAATCCTTCTTGCAATCCTTCTTCCATTGCTTTTTTGCGAGCATCTTTTACAGCTTCTGCAAGAACTTCTTGCATTTCTGCTCTGACAGCATCTTCTGCAGCCCATTTAGCTTCTCGCCTTATATCTTCTTCTATAGTGCTTACAGAAAACACTTTATCCACCCACTCTCTTTTCTCATTGGCTCTATCTA
>NZ_JAAKEF010000040.1:0-1378 GCF_011039055.1 Adlercreutzia sp. ZJ154 | reverse complement strand
GGCTTATGGAAAGGGCATCGTGAATGTCACGTATGCAATGCCGGCGACTGGCTGCTTATATGGATAGTGGACAATGGCGTTGCATACTTGGAACGAACAGGCACGCATAACGAGTTATTCCGCTGATGCAGTAGACTCATTTGCACGACCATCCCCATCATCGAAATCCATCACATATGGCTTCCAGAAAGGACATTCCTGCCAGCCCTCAGAAAATCCCATGCGGTACAGCTTATCAGCGCTGCGCCTGTCAAGCAGGTCTATCAGCCTAGTGTGCCACGACGTGCTCGGCGCAACATAATCGAGCAGATAGCCCAAGATCGTTAGTATTGAAAGCATGCGGTACGGCTGGACCTCGTATGGTTTGTGCCAACGAATGTCATGCTTCGGAATGACAGGTTTGACACCAAGCTCCTTGTTCCACAGTCTGCCATGATGTGCGCAGATGTTCCTCACAACGTTCAATGCGACGAGCCACGACTCGAACAATCTTGCCGACACACCGAGCTCGCTGCTCAACTCGTTTCTAATCTCGACGCTTGCGCCTCTGTACAAAGTGAGCATCTGCCCGAAGTCCATGGTGTTCACTAGTATCCAGTAGGGCGGGATGTCGTGTGCGTCCCCGTACTTATTCCTGAAATGAACCTCGAACGGCTCACGAGAGCTCCTATGCTTAGACCTGCATTTGTCGATGAATTTCTTATAATCGCTCTCACTCAGACGGGGAAGCCCCTCGTGAATCTCGAAACCGAATGCGCCCGTATCGTGCGCAAGCTTATGGGCAAGCCTCGCTCTCGTGTATATCTCGACGCGCTCGACAGCATCCAGCACCGCGAGTCTGAACTGTCGATCGAAAACGTAATCGGACCACACGGTGTCTATCGTGGTTCCTACCCGAAACCCTTTGCCGTCCAATTGTCTGTAATCGTGCCAGTAGCCACTAAGCCTGTAATAGCCCACCTGTTCTAAGCGTCCCAGTATGTCGGCTTTGGATCCGCCCATCCCCATGCCAACAAGCTTGTCAGCCTGTTCCTCGTGGTTCAGATATGGCTTAGCGTATTCCAATCGTCTCCCATATTAAAATACAGAAAGACCCGCCAGTGAGCATGCACTTGCGTGCAGAGGCCGGCGGGTTTGCTACTAGATATGATAGCACATTGCTGGATTGTCGGAAAGCCTTTCCTCGCTCGATTTTAATGCCTGTTTTGGTGCCAGCAATCAGCAAAAGCTATTTGCAAGGGTACTCAAAGCAATCTATCGAGATAACAACGAAGGTGTCAGGGACCGGGTGATTTAAAACTCAACCACCTTTATTTGCCGCCGTGGGAGCTTAACATAAGGTTGAGCTCCCCAAATACCACATCGATCGCATATCGCA
>NZ_JAAKEF010000039.1:0-1478 GCF_011039055.1 Adlercreutzia sp. ZJ154 | reverse complement strand
GATCGTGTGCCGAAAGTTGGTGTCAGGAGCCACTTTGAGATAGAAGTGACCATTGCCTAGAATCGTTTTTGTGAAAGTAACCGATTCAGCAGAAAGGCAACGGCCACTATGGACACTTTACAGGATAAAGGAACGCTCGAAAACCTTCCATTTCGCGAGGATGGGACCATCGACATCAACGAGATGATGCGTCGTGGGCTCGAGACGATGATCAATCAAATAATGGACTGGCAGGCAGACGAGATCTGTGGTGAGGGTAATCGGCGCAACGGCTATCGCGAACGTAAGCTTATAACTATGCTCGGCGAGATAACGATGAGGATTCCCAAGCTTCGGGAGGGCACCTACTTCCCCGACGAGCTGATCAGACCCTACTCGCGCGTCGACCGGGCAATGGTTGGCGTCGTGAAAGAGATCTATGTGCGCGGTCTGTCCACTCGCAAGATTGAAAAGGTTGCCGACGCGCTGAAGTTCGGCTCTCTGAGCCCCTCGCGTATCTCGCGCATGACTGCTGATCTTGACGAGGAGGTTGCAGCTTTAAGCACACGTCGTTTCGACGGAATGAATTTTCCGTACCTGTGGCTTGATGCCACCTACCTCAACTGCCGCGACGAGGGTCATGTCCAGTCTAAGGGTGTAGTCACCGCCATAGCATGTGGCGAGGACGGCTCGCGCCAATTTGTCGGATTAGACGTGGTAGACACCGAGTCTACGGTTTCGTGGAAAGCGTTTTTGAGGGACCTGCGCAAGCGCGGCATTAAAGGCGTTAAGTGCGTTGTCTCTGATGAACATACAGGATTGGTCCAAGCGATAGCTGAAGTGTTCCAAGGGGCAGCGTGGCAGCGCTGCATCGTTCACCTTGAACGTAACGTGACGGGCTGGTTTTCTAAGAAAGAAGATAAGGCTATCGCCACGGCAGCCATGAAGGCAGTCTTTGCTGAGCGTGACCCGCAACTCGTGCGCGCTGCTTACCGTCAGGCAACAGAGCGTATCGCACAACTTAAGGGGCATGCAGGTGAGCTTCTTGAGGATGCCGAAGCTGACGCATTAGCTTATCTCGACTTCCCGTATGAGCACCACATTCGTCTGCGGACAAACAACGTGCAAGAGCGTGCTAACGAGGAGATAAAGCGACGGACTAAAGTCGTAGGCGTGTTTCCGTCGGTCGACTCAATGATGCGCTTAGTGGGGGCAGTACTCACCGACGTCAACGAGGAGTGGCTCAATGCGAAGTTTATGGACGCGACATCGCTTAAGGATGTGGTCAGGTCTAAGACGAGCCTTGATCCCATTCCTGACGACATCATGGAGAAGGCAAGGGTATGCATTGCAACGGCAATCGAGGAGAAACTCGGAAGGGCGGCATGATGCCAATAGTGTAATATATAGCTAGTTCTGGGCAATGCTGCGTTTGCTCGGGCGGGCTAAAGCCCGCACCTCCCAAACGCAATCATGACACCAACAATCGACACACAACC
>NZ_JAAKEF010000038.1:0-1596 GCF_011039055.1 Adlercreutzia sp. ZJ154 | reverse complement strand
CTTGCCTACCCACACGTTTTCTACCTGTTTTTGCGTGGTGCGCTGTTTTGCACCCTTCCACATGCCCCCAAGCCTTACAGTTTGACGAACAGGACGGGCGTCATTATTCATCGAATAGAGGGACGGGTAGCCTTGCCCGTCCACTTCTCTGTTTGGGGTCTTAGGGGAGGTCAGATCTCCCCTAAGACCCCTATGGCAGCCCGCACCCTCGGAAAGCAGAGCGAACATGGAGAACACAGGCAATACCACCATCGGTGTAAACGCTCGCCTATACGAGCGCATAGCGATTAGATTGTCGTTATACCGGCCATTTGAGCGATTAGGTCTTCTGGCGCTAGACAGGCTCTGTGAGCGCTGTGTAAGGTCGAGACATTGCGTAGATGATGTGTATAAGGAGCAATGGTATATTCCAGTAGCACAGTCTCTACTGTCTATCATGTGCCCTTTGCCGGAAAGCCTTGTCTTATTACCCTTAAGAAGAGACGTTACCGGTGCCCTTCGTGTAACAAGACCTTTGCAGAGGAGCAACCCTTGCTCTCCTGTCTTACACCCCATGCAAGTACTCGCTTGGAAGCGTTTGTCCAAGATAAACTGGGTCAAGGCAAAACCATCGCTGAGCTTGAGCACACAACCGGGGCTTCCAAAAATGTTCTTTCCAAGATAGAGGCAAGCGCACCGATGCCCAAACACCGCCTGCCGTACAACCTCTGCATTGATGAGATAAGAGCATTTCCTAAGAAGGTAGCTATCAGGAAAGGTGAGCCTCATATGGCAAGCTGTATCTATGATGCCGATAAGAAAACGCTTGTTGACATGCTTGCAGGAGATGACCCTAAAACCGTCACAGAGTACTTGGAGAGCTTTACAAAAGGTGAGCGGGATGCAGTAGCAACTATATCGTGTGATCTTAACGGCTCCTACATCAGCCTTGCTGAAAAGCTTCTTCCTGGCGCTGTTATCTACGCTGATAAGTTTCATGTTTCCAAACTTGTGACAGGAGCACTCGATGATGTGCGAAAAAGGTTTTCTCGCACCTTCGAAGATGACAAGGTGCACAAAGAACAAAGGTGTCTTTTGCGCAAAGCTTCTAAGCTCATGCTTACGAGGAAGAACACTCTGAAAAGCAAGCGTGAGACAGTATGTGTGAGAAACGCTCTTGAGATCGACCAGACAAATGAACTGAAGTACTCCTACCTTGCTCTTCAGCTTTTCTTCGAGTGGTCTGATGCAACCTTTAAAAGTCGCGATGCAATGGAATGTGCCTTGCGGCAATGGGCATCGATTGCACGGCGTACTGATGTGCCTGAGATGCGCTCTACTGCCAACACTATAAACAGGCGCAAGACCTACATCATAAACGCCTGGGAATACGGACGGACCAACGCAATAGCAGAAAGCCTTAACCGTCAAATCAAAGACATCATCCGCAACTGCCGGGGCTTTATGAGCTTTGAGGCGCTGAGACGTCGCTGCTTGCTGGTGCTTGGACACAAACGAGAACCCAACAAGCCCATCCCGCTGTTTACAAGAAGTGACAAGAGAAAGGAGGATGCTAACTAGCGAACAACAGGTCAATTGAGATGGGCTCGATGCCTC
>NZ_JAAKEF010000037.1:0-1978 GCF_011039055.1 Adlercreutzia sp. ZJ154 | reverse complement strand
GGCCACTGCGCGCGAGTTGGCATGCTGGATATGGGCGCTCGGGCGCATGAGCGAAGGGACGCTGACCTAAGAGCATTCTACCTGCTCAATACCGATCATTCCCTGACATCTCTTCCATATCGACTGGTCGTTGGGTGCGATCCCAGATGCCTTTTTGAGCGGCGGACAAGCCGCCATGCTCGCAGAGAGACTCTTCTTATTGGAAGGTGCGCGCATCCAGCCGTAGCAACGAAATGCGAAGACAGGGCGGTCAACATAGATGAGCTATGATGCAGCGAACTTGTAACGGTTCGCGCTAGCTCATGACCGTCAACCCGCGAATATTAAACTGCGAATACGAGCGTCGGTTTGAGGACACTACCCGTCGGAAGCGGTCAGGTGATGATAACAAGACCCAAGTCGGGAAGAAATTCCTGGCTTGGGCCTTCATTGCCTCTTGACAGAAGATATGACCAGTTTTGAAGCTGGAGAACCTCCTCTAACGTAAAGAGGATTCTCCCATAATTGCCGTATCACAAAAGCAGTAGCGGAAAATCATTAGGGAGGTTCCTATGCGATATTCTACCTATATTGGAATTGACACGCATAGCACAAAAAACGAAGTGTGCGCTCTTGTAATTGAAACAGGGGAGATCCAAAACGAGACGTTTAGCGATGATCCGAATCAAATCATTCGCTGGATCAATGAGAACGATCTCCCTAGACCGATACGTTGTGTATATGAAGCAGGTCCCACAGGCTATTCTTTGGCAAGAACGCTAATCAGCGCAGGCTTTGAATGCGTAGTTGCGGCGACCTCAAAACTCCCTAAGCGCCATGACCGAAAGAAAAACGACAAGATAGACGCAGAATGGTTAGCAAGATTGCTGTCTTCTGGCGCGATTCGAGAAACGCATATACCGACCCTGCAAGAAGAATCGCTGCAACACTTGTCGCGGCTTCGCAATGAAACAATGAACGACTTGAAGAGAGCAAAGCAAAGGGTCGCTTCGTTTCTCCTTCTCACGAAAACAGAATACAGCCTCACGAAAAGAAGGTGGTCCAAGAAATTCAGGGAATGGGCCGAAGAAATAGAATTTGAGCGCCCGGAAGACACTTTCGTCTTTAGATTGAAATATGCCGAGGTCATACGCCTAGAAGAGCGCCTTTCCTATATCGAAAACCACATCGTTCGCATTATTGAAGACGATGAAAGGCTATTAACGCTAGCAAAGCGTCTTATGTGCATATATGGAGTAGGCAAAGTTGCCGCATTTACACTGGTGTGCGAGATCAATGACTTTGCCCGCTTCAAGAACGGCAGATCATTTGCATCCTTTGTAGGCTTAACCCCATCAGAGCATTCAACGGGAAAGCGAAGGATAACAGGAAGAATTACGAAAACCGGAAATGGGTATCTTAGAAGCATCATCATAGAGTGCGCCAATATCTATGCCCGATGCATCCCGGTTGTCAGACATGAGGATGAAAGCGTCCCCGAAAACGTCCGGGCAAAAGCAGATAAATGCTCTAAACGACTAAAGAAGCGGCGAGAATACTTGATTGAAAAAGGATTGTCCAACAATAAAGCGAAGGTCGCTATTGCTCGTGAATTATGTGAATGGGTTTATTGGATAGCTACTTTACCTGCATAGCGCATTACTTGCACATCCCTTTACCTCATTGCTTGAATCTAAATCAAGAGTGCCGGGACGAACCACGGAGAACATTTGCACGGCAATATGGTTGCGTGCGTTGACAGAAAGAGAAACATCTCAAGTGGCCCCGTCCAGCCGAAGGTATCTACATGTGGCAACCAAGCCTTACGAGGCAGCGACACGCGGATATGAGTTTGATCAAAGTGCTTGACGTTGGTAAACACGTCTGAAATTGGAGGCAAGCAACGATGGGTTATCGCCTAGCCTGTCCGGCCAGACAGGCTAGGCGATTATTTGTCCTTGACAAGAAAACTGGTCATATGAATGTTCTACTCATATTA
>NZ_JAAKEF010000036.1:0-2341 GCF_011039055.1 Adlercreutzia sp. ZJ154 | reverse complement strand
GAATTGTGGAGAACACTGGGCAAACAGGGTTCTTCAATTCTATTTTGATTCGTAATTGGCGTAATTTGGCATTATAGACTGTGGAAAGTCGGAAGTTTTGACCATTTTTCGCCTAAAAAGTGACGAAGGCAACACACGTTCTGGTTTGGTCAGAGTTCCAAAACAGCGCGCCCTATCCATATGCAATCGACTAAAACAGACACACTTTTCTGCTTATATGGCCTAATCTTATGATTAAGCCGCTAGACCTTATGAAAGCGCACCGCGCTCAATCAAGGCGCGAAGCGCAGGAAGCACGCTTCTCCCAAAAGCAGGAAAAGAAGAAGCAAAAGAGAAAAAGTCACTAAAATCATGGTGCTTGGTTAAGAAAAGAGCCGCCCGCGGGCGGCTCGTAATTACTGGTAGCTCCGACCGGATTCGAACCGGCGACCTCCGCCTTGAGAGGGCGGCGTCCTAAACCGCTAGACGACGGAGCCATTTCAATGTGCCACGCTAGTATACACGAAATTGTGGCTGGGGTGGAAGGAGTCGAACCCTCACATACGGCACCAGAAACCGCTGTCCTGCCATTAGACGACACCCCAACGACATCTCGCGCGTCCAATTGGACTTTAGCGCAACCCGATATATTACGGATTGCCGGCAACCTCGTCAAGCAATTTCAATCGATTTAAGAAATTCGATCAGCTCTTTGCGGCGGTTGGGCACACGCTCGTCCATGACCGCATCTAAAGCTGCATTCAAAAGTTGCCCAACTTGTGGTCCTTCGGGTACGCCAATAGCCAACACATCGTCGCCGTTAACCTCTAAATCTTTAACGGAAAATACAGTATCGCTTTCTAAAACATTTTCAAGCACGCGCTCTAACTGGTCTATAACTTCAAGATATGCGGCGCTTTCTGTGGAATGCGCCATCGTGTCAGCTCTCTTTAATGCAAGCAATGCTCGAAATAAATCCACACGACCGCCTAAATGCGCAATAGCTCTTCTTACTGAACGCGGTGTGGGCTCTATTGTGTCGTCATGGCGAAGCACCAAAACTTCCAAATCGGCGCGGAATTTTTGCGACATAAGTAATCGCTCGGTCATGCCGCGGGCAATCTTTGCGCTTACCTTTGCGTGCCCGTAGAAATGTTCCACTCCGTCATCCGAGAAAAAGGCAGCTGCAGGTTTACCCATATCGTGCGCAAATGCAGCCCAGCGTATCAGCCTATTTTTGGGGCAATATTGCACCGCATAAGCCGTGTGTTCCAAAACATCGAACATATGCCATTTAGTTACTTGTTCGCATCCATCCATTGCTGCAAGTTCTGGCACCACAAAGACCAACGTGTCAACACATTGCATTATTGCATCATGCACATAGTCGCCCATTAACAAATGATCCAGCTCGTGTGTTATGCGTTCCTCAGAAACTCCAGCAAGTAAATACTTGTTCATTACCATTGCTTTATAGGTCGATTCTTCTATGCGAAAACCTAGCTGCGACGAAAACCTGCACGCCCGCAATATGCGCAGCGCATCTTCCTGAAAGCGCTTTTCCGGATTACCTACTATGCGGATCTGCTTTTCTTGCATATCTTGCATTCCGCCTTGCGGGTCTAGCAATCCGCGCTGTGGATGGTAAGCCATAGCATTTATAGTAAAGTCTCGCCGCTTCAAATCCTCTTCTATATTATTAAGAAACTTCACACTATCAGGATGGCGCCTGTCGGCATAATTGCCATCGGCGCGATATGTGGTAATTTCAATTGCGCTTGCATTTGGCGGCACTACAGTAAGTGTTCCGTGCTTCACCCCTATTTCGTATGTGCGCATTCCGAAGTTTTCGCATACAGATTGAACATCGCGCCAGTGTGCATTAGTCGCAATATCTATATCGGTTGCTGGGCGATTCAGTAGCGCATCGCGAACAAAGCCTCCAACAACCCAAGCCTCGAATCCTGCATCTTCTAATAATTGCAGTGTTTGTTCGGCGTGCTTTGGAATGTCGATATGAACTTCAATGCATTCGTTAAATGAAGTCAATTTTTGCCTTACTAGTCATTTTGGCTTTTTTATGGCGAAGTTTGCCAGTTTGTGTTTAGCCATATTGCTTATATACAGTGGTTATACACCGGTCTTTTCGCACTAAATTCGCTCCAATCAAAAAATAATTTGAAAAATTGCAAAAAAGTTGTTGAATTGCTGTTGCGTGATTGCTATTATATCTTCTCGCGCCGCAAAACGGCGCAAAGGTTAAACACCTTTGGCACCTTGACAACCGGATACTGTGGATGGGATCACACAAACAAAAATGTGTGATCAAAAAGACAGCAAAATCTTTGATAGATCCACATGG
>NZ_JAAKEF010000035.1:0-2503 GCF_011039055.1 Adlercreutzia sp. ZJ154 | reverse complement strand
CCCGTCCCTCTATTCGATGAATAATGACGCCCGTCCTGTTCGTCAAACTGTAAGGCTTGGGGGCATGTGGAAGGGTGCAAAACAGCGCACCACGCAAAAACAGGTAGAAAACGTGTGGGTAGGCAAGGGATGGCGAAAACCATGCTAAATCCCACACGTTTTAAGACTTACCCTATGTTTGCTATACTCGTATCGATGAAACTTCATTAGGTTTAGGCTTTAATTGATCGCTTTTTGTAACTGTAATTGATATTTAATCTTTGACGAATGGAGAAGCTGATGACGCTCGACGAATTCAAAAAAAGTCAAAGAAAAGCACTGCGGGATTTTAAGAAATTGCGCAAAGATAGTCCAGCCGCCGCCAAAGAGGTGGCTACCAGAAATTTGCGTGAAGCCGGAATAATAAATTCATCGGGCAAACTTGCTGCTCATTATCGCGATGTACTCTAAGCTCCCAAATCTTGTACTGGGTTTTCATGGCTGTGATATTTCGGCTTTTAATGCTGTTATTCATGATGGTCAACACATAAAACCTAGTAAAAATGATTATGACTGGTTGGGTCATGGAGCGTATTTTTGGGAACATAATTTAAGGCGAGCGCAAGATTGGGCTATTGAACAACAAGGGCGTGGTTCTATTGAACAGCCTGCGGTTATTGGCGCAGTGCTAGATTTGGGTCATTGTTTAAATTTGACTGATAGCGAATACATAGATCTATTGAAAAATGAATACAAATTACTTCGCGATGAGATGAAAACGATAGGTCAGCCACTACCCAAAAACTCTGGTAAGACCGAGGATCGGCTTTTTAGAAGGCTCGACTGTGCTGTTATTGAGCATCTTCATTCTAGATTGAAGACGGCAAAGCAGGAAGGACTGAATTTAATTGAGCCGTTTGATTCAGCGCGCGGATTATTTTCAGAAGGCAGTCCAATTTATGAAGATGCCGGTTTTCGCGAAAAAACACACATTCAAATATGCGTAAGGAATCCTAACTGTATTAAAGGGTATTTTGATCCACGTAAGCCATCTGCAAAATGGTCACTTCCATAGAGTTTAATGTTGAGAATTATATAAAGTGTAATGTTAACGAATATTTATTAGTGATATTAGCTTGATTGCTGCTTTATTTCACTAGATATAAAAGTTACTGTTAAAAAATTTTGTTTTTAGAAATCAGGAGAAAAACAATTGAATAAGATTATAGTAACCGGAGCAGCTGGTTTTATTGGTGCGTTTTTGTGTAAGAGGCTGCTTGAAGAAACTGATGCGTATGTTGTAGGTTTTGACAATATAAATGACTACTACGATATAGGTATTAAACACGACAGATTGAAAATGCTTGCAAAAACAGCAGGGGGAGATAATACCGATATGGTGTCCGATGGGTTTTCCGTCGGGCATTTTTCTTTTATAAGAGGAGATATATCTGATAGCAAATCTGTTGAAGATGTCTTTCAAAACTTTGCACCTAGTATTGTAGTTAATCTAGCAGCTCAAGCTGGTGTTCGCTATTCTATTGAAAACCCTCGTGCCTATGTGGATTCAAATTTAGTAGGGTTCTTTAATATCTTAGAGGCTTGTAGGAACCACCCCGTAAAGCACTTAGTGTATGCCTCAAGTTCTAGTGTCTATGGCGGCAACACAAAAGTGCCTTTCTTAGAAACTGATAGGGTAGATAGTCCCGTATCGCTTTATGCCGCCACCAAAAAGTCAAATGAATTAATGGCTCATGCCTACTCTAAACTCTATAGTATCCCTGCAACCGCTCTTCGTTTCTTTACAGTGTATGGACCAATGGGTCGCCCCGATATGGCTTACTTTGGTTTTACTAACAAACTTGTTAGGGGCGACACTATCAAGATTTTCAATATGGGTAACTGCAAGCGCGACTTTACCTATATAGACGACATTGTTGAAGGTGTTTGTCGCGTAATAGATACACCACCTGTTGTACAAACAGGAGCAGATGGTCTACCTTTAGCAGCGCATAAGATATACAACATCGGAAACTCCAACCCTGAAAACCTTCTAGATTTTGTTAATACATTGCAGCGAGTGTTAGTAGAAGAAGACATACTGCCAAAAGACTATAACTTTGAAGCACATCGAGAACTAGTACCTATGCAACCGGGAGATGTTGCAGTTACCTATGCTGACACAAGCGCACTTGAGCGAGATACAGACTTCAAACCTAGCACCCCGCTAGCAGACGGGCTGCGTGCCTTCGCCAAATGGTATAAGGGCTACTACAAGCTATAAAAATTTGGAAAGCTGCCAAACGGGCAGCATTTTTATGCACCTTGAAAACCGAAAAAGGAGACAGATCAATGAAGATTGCAGTAGCAGGGCTAGGATACGTTGGTCTATCTATTTCTATGCTTTTATCTCAACACACAGAAGTAGTGGCTGTAGATGTTATTAAAGATAAAGTAGATAAACTAGAAAAAGGTATATCTCCTATAAAAGATGAAGAGATAGAACGCTTTCTTACAGATAATA
>NZ_JAAKEF010000034.1:0-2632 GCF_011039055.1 Adlercreutzia sp. ZJ154 | reverse complement strand
AAAATTGTTGTTGAGCAGGGTTTACTTGAATATGAAGTATCTTGCCAGTCAGCTTGTTCGTCTTCTTCGCAAAGAAGAATTTGCTCTAACGGTTTTGGAGCAGTGACAATCTGACTGGTAATCCAACGTGTCCCCTGCAATCCACAGCCACGCCCCGGTTTTGGAGCAGTGACAATCTGACTGGTAATCCAACATTCATTTGACTATATCCCAGATTATCTGGGTTTTGGAGCAGTGACAATCTGACTGGTAATCCAACGGAATGGGCTGCTTTTTATTTCGCTGCTGCGTTTTGGAGCAGTGACAATCTGACTGGTAATCCAACGCTCGAAGAACAGAATAAAGCCTTAATGGAGTTTTGGAGCAGTGACAATCTGACTGGTAATCCAACCGTTATCATTTTGAGAATCCTGCTTAGTCTGTTTTGGAGCAGTGACAATCTGACTGGTAATCCAACAACCGCACCGGGCTACATGTCATCAACCGAGTTTTGGAGCAGTGACAATCTGACTGGTAATCCAACCGACAGAACCAAATGGTATGCGTTAACGAAGTTTTGGAGCAGTGACAATCTGACTGGTAATCCAACACACAATGTCTGACATGAGCGGAATGGATGGTTTTGGAGCAGTGACAATCTGACTGGTAATCCAACAACTATCTCGTTTGCGAACTCCTTGTCGCCGTTTTGGAGCAGTGACAATCTGACTGGTAATCCAACTAGCCGGATGCCCTACTCTGCGCAATGGCTCGTTTTGGAGCAGTGACAATCTGACTGGTAATCCAACAGGTGCGAATTTCCACAACGCGGGACAATTGTTTTGGAGCAGTGACAATCTGACTGGTAATCCAACAATATCCCAAACCAAATCTTGCTCTCTTTTGTTTTGGAGCAGTGACAATCTGACTGGTAATCCAACTTCGTAAACTTTAGTTACGCCGTTTTGCCGGTTTTGGAGCAGTGACAATCTGACTGGTAATCCAACCTACCGATTAGGCGTAGAGCAGGCGCAAGAGTTTTGGAGCAGTGACAATCTGACTGGTAATCCAACGGACCTATACCAGTAGAAGAAACATTAATAGTTTTGGAGCAGTGACAATCTGACTGGTAATCCAACAATAGACAAGGTTAAACTTGGCAGAGCGCTGTTTTGGAGCAGTGACAATCTGACTGGTAATCCAACACTATGACGCGCTATGAAGCCAGTCAGTATGTTTTGGAGCAGTGACAATCTGACTGGTAATCCAACTACGCGCTCTATCGCGCAAGCCATTTTCTGTTTTGGAGCAGTGACAATCTGACTGGTAATCCAACTCAGATGTACCTCGTAGGTATATTTTGGGTTGTTTTGGAGCAGTGACAATCTGACTGGTAATCCAACTTTTGGTCTACGGTATTAAGCGTAAGGTTTGTTTTGGAGCAGTGACAATCTGACTGGTAATCCAACACTGGTGGGACTCTACCTTCTCGCTGGAGAGTTTTGGAGCAGTGACAATCTGACTGGTAATCCAACAGGCAAAAATTACATACGTAGAATAGGAGTGTTTTGGAGCAGTGACAAT
Organism: Adlercreutzia sp. ZJ154; assembly: GCF_011039055.1. Lineage (NCBI taxonomy): Bacteria > Bacillati > Actinomycetota > Coriobacteriia > Eggerthellales > Eggerthellaceae > Adlercreutzia > Adlercreutzia sp. ZJ154. Next base: position 1,069 of record NZ_JAAKEF010000034.1, on the reverse strand, counting down.
CTGACTGGTAATCCAACTTGATTTGGTAATTGTTTATGCAGAATGCGTTTTGGAGCAGTGACAATCTGACTGGTAATCCAACAGCAAGCCATGTATGTTTCGTTCGAGACTTTGTTTTGGAGCAGTGACAATCTGACTGGTAATCCAACTAATTGAACGATTGATAATCGCCTCCGGGAGTTTTGGAGCAGTGACAATCTGACTGGTAATCCAACAATGCCAAGGTTACTAATGTTTACCGCTACGTTTTGGAGCAGTGACAATCTGACTGGTAATCCAACCCTTACACACGACCATCGAAAAGTTATCCAGTTTTGGAGCAGTGACAATCTGACTGGTAATCCAACCAGCACTAAGCCAATGATGCCTATAACGACGTTTTGGAGCAGTGACAATCTGACTGGTAATCCAACACGCTATCACATCGCTTCCGTCTCTTGGGGGTTTTGGAGCAGTGACAATCTGACTGGTAATCCAACTCGTGATGCCGCCCTCGACAGCGCCTTCGGGTTTTGGAGCAGTGACAATCTGACTGGTAATCCAACCATTTAAGGAGGGTATATGAGCATGCCTAGTTTTGGAGCAGTGACAATCTGACTGGTAATCCAACGAATGTTATGTAAAGCAAAGTCAACAGACCGTTTTGGAGCAGTGACAATCTGACTGGTAATCCAACCAGACAGAGGGAGAACTAAACGCAATCAAGGTTTTGGAGCAGTGACAATCTGACTGGTAATCCAACTAATAATACAAGTATTAATATTACAAGTAAGTTTTGGAGCAGTGACAATCTGACTGGTAATTCAACGGCTATGCACCGACATAATCACAGAGCCGAGTTTTGGAGCAGTGACAATCTGACTGGTAATTCAACCCGCTGCTGCTAGTGGCGCTGCTGCTAGTTTTGGAGCAGTGACAATCTGACTGGTAATCCAACGGAACAGATGACGGCGTCGCTGGGGTACTCGTTTTGGAGCAGTGACAATCTGACTGGTAATCCAACTCTTTTTGAAACCAAAAATATCCGGGAGTAGTTTTGGAGCAGTGACAATCTGACTGGTAATTCAAC
>NZ_JAAKEF010000033.1:0-5419 GCF_011039055.1 Adlercreutzia sp. ZJ154 | reverse complement strand
TCGCGCCGCAAAACGGCGCAAAGGTTAAACACCTTTGGCACCTTGACAACCGGATACTGTGGATGGGATCACACAAACAAAAATGTGTGATCAAAAAGACAGCAAAATCTTTGATAGATCCACATGGTTTTGTTAATCAAATAACAAAACCACCTATCAATTAATTTGAACTTATGAACTCAAATAAGAGTTCAGGATTCGAACGGAGAGTTTGATCCTGGCTCAGGATGAACGCTGGCGGCGTGCTTAACACATGCAAGTCGAACGATTAAAGCACCTTCGGGTGTGTATAGAGTGGCGAACGGGTGAGTAACACGTGACCAACCTGCCTCATGCACTGGGATAACTACTGGAAACGATAGCTAATACCAGATACTATCTTTTATCCGCATGGATAAAAGATGAAAGCTTATACGGCATGAGATGGGGTCGCGGCCCATTAGGTAGTCGGCGGGGTAACGGCCCACCGAGCCTGCGATGGGTAGCCGGACTGAGAGGTCGATCGGCCACATTGGGACTGAGATACGGCCCAGACTCCTACGGGAGGCAGCAGTGGGGAATATTGCGCAATGGGGGAAACCCTGACGCAGCAACGCCGCGTGCGGGATGAAGGCTTTCGGGTTGTAAACCGCTTTCAGCAGGGAAGATACAAGACGGTACCTGCAGAAGAAGCCCCGGCTAAATACGTGCCAGCAGCCGCGGTAATACGTATGGGGCAAGCGTTATCCGGATTCATTGGGCGTAAAGCGCGCGCAGGCGGGTGCCTAAGCGGGACCTCTAATCTCGGGGCTCAACCCCGAGCCGGGTTCCGAACTGGACACCTCGGGTTCGGTAGGGGAGATCGGAATTCCCGGTGTAGCGGTGGAATGCGCAGATATCGGGAAGAACACCGATGGCGAAGGCAGATCTCTGGGCCGCAACCGACGCTGAGGCGCGAAAGCTGGGGGAGCGAACAGGATTAGATACCCTGGTAGTCCCAGCCGTAAACGATGAACACTAGGTGTGGGGAAGACTTCTTTTCCGTGCCGCAGCTAACGCATTAAGTGTTCCGCCTGGGGAGTACGGCCGCAAGGCTAAAACTCAAAGGAATTGACGGGGGCCCGCACAAGCAGCGGAGCATGTGGCTTAATTCGAAGCAACGCGAAGAACCTTACCAGGGCTTGACATGTAGGTGAAGCGGTGGAAACACCGTGGCCGAAAGGAGCCTACACAGGTGGTGCATGGCTGTCGTCAGCTCGTGTCGTGAGATGTTGGGTTAAGTCCCGCAACGAGCGCAACCCCTGTTCTGTGTTGCCAGCATTTAGTTGGGGACTCACAGAAGACTGCCGGCGTTAAGCCGGAGGAAGGTGGGGACGACGTCAAGTCATCATGCCCCTTACGTCCTGGGCTGCACACGTGCTACAATGGCCGGCACAGAGGGTTGCCACCCCGCGAGGGGGAGCGGATCCCTAAAAGCCGGTCCCAGTTCGGATCGTAGGCTGAAACCCGCCTGCGTGAAGTCGGAGTTGCTAGTAATCGCGGATCAGCATGCCGCGGTGAATGCGTTCCCGGGCCTTGTACACACCGCCCGTCACACCACCCGAGTCGTCTGCACCCGAAGCCGCCGGCCTAACGCAAGAAGGAGGCGTCGAAGGTGTGGAGGGTGAGGGGGGTGAAGTCGTAACAAGGTAGCCGTACCGGAAGGTGCGGCTGGATCACCTCCTTTCTAGGGAGATACCCTTATAGAAAGATTAAAACTAACTCATACCTCAAATAGTATGGGATCTATCACTTCCATCCCAGCATCCGGCTGCCAAGGTGCTAAGAGTGTATATATAACCTTGTAAATCTGCACCTTGACATCTGCATAGCGCGCGATAGTCCGCTGCCAATATATGGACTGTCGCGCGGGAGAATAAGTTATGCGACAGATTATTCAATTCGAAGCTGTTATTACCTAAATAGGGTAGCTTCGCAAACAAATCTGTCACGGACGATCGCAAATAATTGGTACATTTCTACCTATCAAGGTAGTGTTCGTGGTACACACTTGTGTGCCCGATTAAATCTTGTTTTCTTGTGAAGCGAAGATGATACGGGCGTGCGGTGGATGCCTTGGCACAGGCAGTCGATGAAGGACGCGGCAAGCTGCGATAATCTCTGGGGAGGGGCACACACCCGTTACTATCCAGAGGTCTCCGAATGGGGGAACCCATCTGGGGTCATGCCCAGATACCCGGTTTGTGAACACATAGCTTTCCGGGAGACTACCCGCTGAACTGAAACATCTAAGTAGGCGGAGGAAAAGAAATCAACCGAGATTGCGCGAGTAGCGGCGAGCGAAAGCGCAAATGAGCCCAAACCCGGGCGCGTGTAAGCGGCGAGGCGTTGCCGCCCGGGGGTTGTGGGTTTAGGCTTTTACAAGACTCGCATCTTGTAATGTGGTATACAAAGCAGACATCTAGCAAAACGGTATGGAAAGGCCGGCGAAACAGGGTGAGAGCCCCGTATGCGAAAGGTGATCTGGCCATATGCCTTATACCCGAGTAGGTCCGCTCACGTGAAAGGCGGCCCGAATCTGGGGGGACCACCCTCCAAGGCTGAATACTGACCTGTGACCGATAGTGAACCAGTACCGTGAGGGAAAGGTGAAAAGCACCCCGGGAGGGGAGTGAAATAGCACCTGAAACCGCACGCCCACGAGCAGCCGGAGCAGTCATTTGCGCTGTGACGGCGTGCCTTTTGTAGAATGAGCCAGCGAGCCACCGTATACGGCAAGGTTAAGCTAGAAAAGCGAGCCGAAGTGAAAGCGAGCCTTTAAGATGGCGTTTTAGTCGTATGCGGTGAGGCGCGAAGCCGGGTGAGCTATCCCAGGCCAGGCTGAAGCGGGGGTAAGACCCCGTGGAGGGCCGAACCCACTTGGGTTGAAAACCGAGGGGATGAGCCTGGGATAGGGGTGAAAGGCCAATCAAACCCGGAGATATCTCGTTCTCCCCGAAATAGCTTTAGGGCTAGCCCCGAAGCGTTCTCCTTAGGTGGTAGAGCCACCGGATCTTTGAGGGGGCGTCACAGCCTGCCGATGAGAACCGAACTCCGAATGCCTAAGGATAAAAGCTCGGGAGTCAGGTCACGTGGGATAAGCCGCGTGCCCGAGAGGGAAACAGCCCAGACCGCCCGCTAAGGTCCCTAAGTACATGCTAAGTGGCAAAGGATGTGCGTCTGCCCAGACAACCAGGATGTTGGCTTAGAAGCAGCCATGCATTTAAAGAGTGCGTAACAGCTCACTGGTCGAGTGGACATGCGCCGACAATTAACGGGGCTAAAGCATGTCACCGAAGCGGCGGGTTGACAGTTTATCTGTCAGCGGTAGGGGAGCTTCCCACACGGCGGCGAAGCGGATGGGTGACCATCCGTGGAGTGTGTGGGAGTGAGAATGCTGGCATGAGTAGCGAGAGCGGGGCGAGAAACCCCGCCGCCGCAAGCCCAAGGTTTCCTGGGGAAGGCTAATCCCCCCAGGGTCAGTCGGGAGCTAAGGCGAGGGCGAAAGCCGTAGTCGATGCACAACGGGTTGATATTCCCGTACCGCTAACCAGACGTTATACCGATGAGGCGACGGAGGAGGGCAGCCGGGCGGGGTTCTGGACGTCCCCGTGAAAGCGTGTAGGGGCTAGTCGCATGGAAATCAGCGACTAGACATTCCCTGAGACGTGAGACGAAGCGAGTATTCGCGAAGCCGGTCATCCCATGCTCCCTAGAAAAACCCCTAGGAAGACTGGTTGGCGCCCGTACCAAAACCGACACAGGTGGGCGGGTAGAGTATACCGAGGCGATCGGGAGAACCATGGTCAAGGAACTCGGCAAAATAGCCCCGTAACTTCGGGAGAAGGGGCGCCGCTTTTGGTGAAGATGTTTACCATCTAAGCTTTAGGCGGCCGCAGTGAAGAGGCCCAAGCGACTGTTTACCAAAAACACAGGACTCTGCGGAAAGTCGTAAGACGAAGCATAGGGTCTGACGCCTGCCCGGTGCTGGAAGGTCACGAGGAGCCGTTAGCAGCAATGCGAAGCGGCGAATCTAAGCCCCAGTAAACGGCGGCCGTAACTATAACGGTCCTAAGGTAGCGAAATTCCTTGTCGGGTAAGTTCCGACCTGCACGAACGGCGCAACGACTTGGGCGCTGTCTCGACCATGGACCCGGTGAAATTGCATTGTTCGTGAAGATGCGAGCTACCCGCGGAAGGACGGAAAGACCCCGTGAACCTTTACTGCAGCTTGGCATTGGCATCTGGTACGGCGTGTAGAGGATAGGCAGGAGGCTTTGAAGTGGGGGCGCAAGCCCTCATGGAGCCACCCTTGGAATACTGCCCTCGCCGTGCTGGCTGCCTAACGCGCGGCCGTGAACCGGCGTGCGGACCGTGTCAGGTGGGTAGTTTGACTGGGGCGGTCGCCTCCTAAAATGTAACGGAGGCGCGCGTAAGGTCCGCTCAGGACGGTCGGCAACCGTCACCTAAGAGCGCAAGAGCGTAAGCGGGCTTGACTGCGAGGCATACATGCCGAGCAGGTGCGAAAGCAGGCTCTAGTGATCCGGCGGCCCCATGTGGGAGGGCCGTCGCTCAACGGATAAAAGGTACTCCGGGGATAACAGGCTGATCTTGCCCAAGAGTCCACATCGACGGCAAGGTTTGGCACCTCGATGTCGGCTCATCGCATCCTGGGGCTGGAGCCGGTCCCAAGGGTATGGCTGTTCGCCATTTAAAGCGGTACGCGAGCTGGGTTCAGAACGTCGTGAGACAGTTCGGTCCCTATCCTCCGCGGGCGTAAGGGAATTGAAGGGAGCTGCCCCTAGTACGAGAGGACCGGGGTGGACGCACCTCTGGTGGCGCGGTTGTCGGCCAACGGCATGGCCGCCTAGCTACGTGCGGTACGGATAACCGCTGAAAGCATCTAAGCGGGAAGCCGGCCCTAAGATTAGTTCCCTTTTTGGTAAGGGCCCAGATAGACTATCTGGTTGATAGGACGCAGCTGTAAGCGTGGTGACACGTTCAGGCGAGCGTTACTAATAGCCCGAGCTCTTCACTTCTTAAATATTAAAGAAGACATACCTTCAATTGTAGAGACTCCGATAAAGACTTATTTTTCCTGTGTGACATATAGCTGGTTTATCACGCGCATGCAGATCTCAGGGTGTAGATAAGAGCACCTTATGTGAGCGGAACCATAGAGCGGGGGATCACCCGATCCCATTCCGAACTCGGAAGTTAAGCCCCGCATCGCCGATGGTACTGCGACGTCAGGTCGCGGGAGAGCAGGTCGTTCCGCTCACATAGGGTGCTTTATGTTTTCTTGGATAAATCAGAGTATGTATCAGCCGCCCATGAGGCGGTTTTGTTTTATATAGACTTTGTGAGTGATAAGAGGGATGCGGTGTGCGATATAATCGTA
>NZ_JAAKEF010000032.1:0-7375 GCF_011039055.1 Adlercreutzia sp. ZJ154 | reverse complement strand
GTTGGATTACCAGTCAGATTGTCACTGCTCCAAAACTCGGTTGATGACATGTAGCCCGGTGCGGTTGTTGGATTACCAGTCAGATTGTCACTGCTCCAAAACAGACTAAGCAGGATTCTCAAAATGATAACGGTTGGATTACCAGTCAGATTGTCACTGCTCCAAAACTCCATTAAGGCTTTATTCTGTTCTTCGAGCGTTGGATTACCAGTCAGATTGTCACTGCTCCAAAACGCAGCAGCGAAATAAAAAGCAGCCCATTCCGTTGGATTACCAGTCAGATTGTCACTGCTCCAAAACCCAGATAATCTGGGATATAGTCAAATGAATGTTGGATTACCAGTCAGATTGTCACTGCTCCAAAACCGGGGCGTGGCTGTGGATTGCAGGGGACACGTTGGATTACCAGTCAGATTGTCACTGCTCCAAAACCGTTAGAGCAAATTCTTCTTTGCGAAGAAGACGAACAAGCTGACTGGCAAGATACTTCATATTCAAGTAAACCCTGCTCAACAACAATTTTCCTCTCTGAATTATGAAGTTTAAAACTATCGTACTTTTCTATAAGAAGCATCTTTGTTCCTAAAAAAATAGCATGATCAAATACTTGAAACAACTCTTTTTCTGTCAAAAAAATCTTTAAATTAACGAAAAGCAGAGTGGCTTCTAATCCCATATCAGATACAAAATCCAAAAACTTTATTAAATTATCAAAGAGCGATTCTCCTTCAAGCGCTTCCACTCCAAAACCAAAACTCTTGAGATAACTACATATATCCCATTCTAAAGTAAATCCATAATCGCATCTAAGCTGAAAACCCAACGATGACACTATCGAGCCAATTTCGCTACTTAACTCATTTAATTCAGCACGAATATCATCATCTTCCATCATTAGTAGACGAATTCGCTCATGTAATTTTCCACCAAGCTGCCTATTTTTCCATGGTAGATCAAATGGGTTCATAATAGCCAAAAAGGCTGACGCGCAATTAACCCGTTTCCCATCATCACCCCAAACGCTATATGGCTCAACAGCTTCACTGCCCTTACCAGATAGCAACGATTCACACACTCTGGAAAACAGTGTAGTATTTTCAATTTGCAACACACTAATATGCTCAGCATCAATATCTAAAGTGTGCTCTAGTCCCGAGAAAACAACCCTCATAGAACTAAAAACTCCTCCATCGTGTCTATCTCGTCATATGCTTTCCTGCTTCCTGTTATGTAATCCATGGTTTCAAATTGCTTCTCTGTTACTTTAAGGACCTGCACAAGCCCCTCCGACGGTCTATGTTTCCGAAGCCGCATAATTGATGCACCTGCTGCTCCATCGTTTGTGGCCAGCTTCGAGTACACAGATTCCTGAAGCATCAGAAAACCTTCTTTTAGCAAATACTTTCTGAACAGTCGGTATTCTTTTCTTTGTGCCGCAGTTTCTACCGGTAAATCAAAGAATACTAGTAATCTCATATATCGAATCCTAGATTGTTGCATATCGTTACAGAAGCCGTATTGTCTCAATATCTTCAATTGATATCTTCTTATTTAGAGCATTTATACACTGCTGAACGTACTGAGAAACAACAGATCCTAGCCTGTAAGAACCGTCACGATAGTTAACATACGTGTTGGATAAGTCTCCTAGCAAGCGCCGCATATCGCAATCAAACTCAACTGCAAGATTATCTACTACGAGCCTATCTACAGCAATACGAAATGGCTCCATAAAATCGCACGCAAGATTAAATTGGTTGTATTCATTACGGTGACATATTCCAACTTGCGTCAGCAAACCACGCGACACAATCTCGCGATTTACCATAGACAACAATATGGCATACCCGTAATTCAACGCGGCATTAATGGCTATATCTTGTTCACGGGTAAAACCAGACCCAAACAATGCCGAAAAGTATATTCGAGCAGCATGGGCTTCCCTGTTAGTGGTATCACCAGACCGCACCTCTTGCATCGCTTTCGAAAGCTGCACTGCTTCTATTTCATAGTCTCGCTCGTGTAAAAAACGCCACTGCTCTTTAATTTTATCCTTCACAATATGTTGCCAAACACGCTTTTTGATGGGTTCACCCCATGCCATCTGCTCAACAATACGCTTACTTGTGTTGTGTGCTCCATACAGTGGGAGATACTGTCCAACTGGATTATGCGCATTATCACTTACAACAAGAGATATCTTATTCTTCGATAACTCTGCCATAAGATACGCGCTTATAAACACCTGCATTGTATGAAGCACCACAGTAGATATCTCAGAAAGATGAACTTTGGCGGTGTCGTCCTCTTTTCTGACAACCATATATCCGCTTTTATACGAAATCCTACACGGGCTTTCTATAAATACTGTTCTAAAAGCCAATGCGAGTCCGCCTTTCGAACATACCTGTAATAGATTGATCGATTAGATAGATTTCGGATTGACTAAAAAGTTTGGAATAAACAGGGCACATACATCCTGAGTTCTTCTTTCTCCCAACTGATGCGAGATCAATCTTATTAACTTTACCAGCCGCAATAGCCACAAGATTCATTACTACTTGTTTCTTTTCAGCAAGACTAGCTTTGGCAAATTCTTCATCCCATTTGCCAATTTTCACCGCATCTGAAAGCCTCGGTGAATATTTCATTAAGGAATTTTTAACTCTGTTGAACAGTTGCCAAACTTCTTCATCAGTAACTGGCTCAACTGTCTTTCCCTCGCGTTCATCTACTATGCGCTTCGCAATAGCTACTTCTTCTAAACTAAAAGCAACTGCAACAGCATTGCGCACTTCTTTCTTACCTGTAACATAAAGTCTAGACCCATCAACATCCATAAGTTGATACTTCAACACTTTCGATCGAATAATCCTAGAAAACTCAGTTCCACTCTCTTCACAAATTGCCCTTGCATACTCTTCCAAGGCTGATTCGTCAGATTTAAGAGATGCAGCAACGCTGACCGGCACAGAAGCTAACTCTAAAACAGACTTATCTTTTTTGACTGCTTCATAAATGAAGAAATATGCAAATTGTTCACGAGAGTAGCTGCCATATTTCTTAGGATCTAATCCTTTCTTTAGTGGCAACTTTAATTGATCAGCTTTTTTCGAGTCATGCGGCGAATAAATCGTCTCATCCCAAAACGCTCCGCTAGTCTCTTCTGGCATCCGAGTAACATAGCATTGCTTATAGTTCAAATATTTACGAATACGATCAAGCTCCGCATCGGCATTCCAAGTATCGCCTTTATCTAAAATCTCACCCGTATCTTTGTCGAAACCAGATTTCATAAAACTAGATATGAGGAACGAAGAATTAAACGGAGCATACCCCCTCTTTACTCTTTCGCTTTCATTCTTAACAAACTTGCGAATAACGTGCTGATATCTCAATGGATGTTCATACATATCTGGATAGCGTAGTTTGATAAAACGTCCTATCTGACATGCAAGCAATGCGTCGTGCGCATGGTGAAAATCGTTAATCTCGCGACACTTTACAAAACCGTTTCGCTCTCGCAGCTCATGAGACAAACCTGCCTTCACAGACAAAACGTCTGTTTCAGGTAGCATTCCCTCAAGCATCATCTGCACTATTTTTACAATTTGGCTAGTTTCTACAATCTGTCTGTTAATAAACCCTTTAAGTTGTTTTTCGTGAATTTCCGCACGCAGAAGATTCTTATATTTCTTTTCGCCAATCAAATTCGCCCCACGAAGCGCATTCCAATATGGCTTCATTTCCCTGCGCATATCTGCAGGAAGCAACATCTGGTCAGACTTCCGTTGATTCTCTTCTTTGAAAACAAGAGCCTTGTTTTCAAAACTATCATCTTTGATGTAAGACTGCGGCAGAATATGATCCACTTCGTACTCCGAAAGTCTATTTATATCAAGTGGCTTACCCGAATATAAAGACTTCCCACCCTGCATAAAATAGAGCGTCAACTTCTCATTAAGGTCAGCATGTCCCTTAGTGGCAAGTTCTTTCTCTAAAGCGTCTTTTACAAACTCGGGGTTCTGCTTCTTAAATGCTTTTATATGCTCTTTCAAATCGTCATATCTACGCTTTGTACGCTGTCCTTTGCGCTCATCATCCGACCGTGTTACCTCAACAAAAATGTTCGCAGGCGCGTGTCCCGCTATTTTCACGATCTCTCGTATAATGCCCAACGCTTGATTAATACCACGTCTTAACGCAGGCGACCCGGGCAGTTCCTCCAACGCAATAGTTGCAATATCTCCAAATTTCTTTTCATTTTCTGCATCAACCAATTTTTGAAACTGAAGTTTATCGTCGCGAAGTGCCTCCATAAGGACCATAGCTTTGCCACCATGCCCGTTATTCGGATCTCCCTCGCGAAGAACATCCATAATGGAATACGGACCGTTATCGGTTTGAGTCTTAATCTCAGTTAAGAACTTCCGAGAAAGCTTACCCCATCCAGTAAATCGTTTTTGACATATCTTTTTTATCTGTTCATCGTTCAATCGATCGCCATATTTCTCGTACAACTTTTGGCGAAGAATATCCCTATCCTCAAAAATTGTATTCCAGAGAATAATTTCTTCTATCATCGGGTAGTCAGACTGCGGAATTTCATCAACCTTAAAAATATCTTTTTTGAAGAAAATATATGACGATAATCTTGATTCAAATCCTCTTTCGCCCTGAGCTCCACTTACATGGACATTCATATGTCCGGATCTCTTATTCATCCAGTCCGCTATCTTTTTATAAGTAGCGCTGCCGTTCTTAAATAACTCATCGACCATATCTGTACGATCACGATAATCAAACCGGTATTCCTTATCGCCATCCTCGGAATAGTGAGCGCCATTCAATTCATTCAACATGCAGAATTCTTCATACAACAAAGAACTCTTCGGAAGCACAGGTTCCCCTTGTAAATAAGTGCATGTACCAGTCATGCGCGTTATAAATTTCTCAGCACTGGCATTTTTGTCTATAACTTGCTCCCAGTTCCAAGGATATATCTTCTCGTTTTCTTTACCACGAAGCCGCTCCGACCAAGCAAAGCGCAAATTACCATCTTCTTTATCGTTAACCCTTCTGGCATTTTTCTGCGTTAGTGGACCAACATAATAAGGAATGCGAAAAGTTACGAGAGAATCTAGCTCCCTTTTCTTTGATTCCAAAAATGGATAGAACTTCTTCTGGATTTCAATAATTTCATCCATTTCTTCAAGATGAAGCTGAAATGGAATTACACCGTTGTCACTCGTTTTTAAGCGACGAAGGAACCGTTCCTCTTTAAAAGCATCCATCATCTCTATGTAGCGAATATCATCTATCGCCGGCGTATCTGCAAAAAGATTTTCAACTTCTTTGCGGAAATCGTCGTAAGAGCTTCTCCCATGAACAGTATTGTATTTCGTATAACCACTTGCTTCGCTAATATCATATTTCGCTTTTTCTCCCGGATAAAGCTTCGGGTAGAGGGGACCTCTGAAAAATCTACTGTATTCTTTTTTAGATATATATTCCCGAGCAAGAGATTTTAATGTTTTTAGATTTTCACCATATATCTCATACTCTGCTACTTTATTTACAGATATAGACTTTCCTCGTCTAAGACTTAATATTTCTTGCAGCACAAACGACGAATAAACACCCTGCATTGCTTTGAATAGATCAATTCCATCGTCTGGGCAAATATTTTCAAAAGCCTCTATATCTTCATCGCTAGATAGATAAATTTTAGTTTTAACATCTGCTGGTTTTTCTCCAGCAATAAAAAAGATATGTGCCATTTCTGCACTAGCACCAACTATTGCGCCCGCAATAGCCTTTGACATATCGCTGGATTGCTTTTTGCTAAATATTTCATTTGGCTGAATATTGAACAGCGACCAAATAGCTTCCTTCAATTCCGATTTATGCGCATTCGTTCGTTTTAATACGTCAATAATCTTGTCGATATTTTCTTCTGCAAAACAATCGATATTATTTAACTCGCACCAATTTTGCACAGCCACACAAAGCTGCTTTACCGAATTATCCACATCTGCATTCTTGGATGTTAAGGTCGGATTATCCTGCTGTAAGAAATTCCCCCTATGTTTCACAATATTATGAAACGCAAGATATATAAGACGAATATCTGCCTTTTCATTGGTTTCCATAAGCCATTTACGAAGATGATAGATAGTGGGAAACTTATCGTAATAGTCTTTTTCTGTGAAATCCTTATCATTAAATAACAGCCATATGTAATCCGAATGAGCCGCATCCCTGTCTTCTTTAAGTAGTCGGGATTGTTTAAGCCTATAAAAAAATTCAGGATCAACTTGGTTTATTTCTTCTTCAAAAATTTCCTGAAGAAGATTAAGCCTCCATCTACGTCTATCATATCGGCGGCGTTGACCTCTATGAACACGCGCACTTGAAGCTTTATCTGCTTGCAGAAAAATGCGACTCCCCCATGTAGGCTTACCGTTGAAATAGCATAGATCGCCTTTGTGATCCACAGCAGCCCAGCCTACCGAAGCTGTACCGATATCTAGCCCAATGTTGTATTCTCCAACATTTCTTAAATTCATAGTTTCCTCCCTACTATCCTGTGCTATAGTTTAGCCAATCTGATTACCAGTCAGATTGTCACTTGCGAGTCAAAATAAAGACTTAGTCTTAAATGTCTTCTAATGAAGACACCGCGTAGGCGGTAAAATATGACTCAAAAAAGGACCCTGCGGGGTTCTTTTTTTTCTATACAAATAGCCACAAAACTCCAATCCGTATACAGCACGACAATCCTTAACAAAATTTACCTCTTATATTTTTTGCATATGTACTATTTGTGGTACACATAATTTTTTATATTCTGCTATGTCGGCAGTTGCAGCAAAAACCGGGTATATAGACAGAAAGGGTGTCGGATTCTGAATTGATATGCCTGTTCAGGCAAGCTTTTTCCAAGAAAAAGTCAGTTATGGACAGGGGTGAGCTGTGTTTACTAGAAAATGTGCAATCTGCGGCGGCAAGATGAAGAAAAGGATTTACAAGCTGGAAGGCAGAGGTGGAGATGCATCTTGTGCGGAGGCTCTAGCGTTAGGAGAAACGATACCTTCGCAAGATAGCTTAAAGTGTTTGTCGGATAGCTTTTGGGTAAACTCTCAACACCTTGACGCTAGATTACGATTCAACTCATCCGCATACTAGTTCAAAAAAGTTAGAAAAATGGTCAAAACTTCCAGCTTTCCATGGTCATAGTGCCACATAGCTAACTTGAATTGTGGAGAACACTGGGCAAACAGGGTTCTTCAATTCCATTTTGATTCGTAATTGACGTAATTTGGCATTATAGACTGTGGAAAGTCGGAAGTTTTGACCATTTTTCGCCTAAAAA